>CALYAD010000013.1 GCA_944393415.1 uncultured Clostridia bacterium
GTTTACTCGTCATTTACCATTATAAAGGTTTTTTCAGTGAGTTGCAATCCTTTTTCACCTTTTTGCCTCTCTTTTTCTACAGTTGCACTTACTATTATAATCCAAGTCAAAAAGTTCCCTGAATTATTTTAAAGAGTGCCCGAGAAAAAAAGGAACTTCCCAAAAGAAGTTCCCTTTCAATTAAATCTAATTCCCGCTGTTTATCTCCTCAAGTCTCTCTCTTGCCCACACTATGCTTCCGTCGTCACATATTCTGCCGATGTCCTTTTTCTCAAAATCATATATTATTCGATGCGTCTGTGTATATTCACTCTCAAAGTAATCGTATACTTTAACTTTTATCGTCTGTTCCGCGTCATCACAAACAGCAAACCCGTTATCGAAATTCGAGTAAAACCCCTTCATCTTGCTATATGTCATTCTTTCATAAAAACCATCGACATTCTGTTGTATATGAGTTGGTGCGTCACTACCGATTTGACAAAATATAATTTCCGGCGCCGGTACATGATAAAAATAATAGTTTTCCTCTATATCAGATGTATCGCTACATGTTAAATACATATTACTTAGACGCCAACGCCCATCTTTTTTATATAAAAAGTAAGCGTTATTATTCTTTACAAAATAGTATCCTTCATTACCATCATAGCTCATCTCTCCCTTATAATATCCGGACGATACAATCAGGCTCATCAACTCGTTTTCATTTACAGGTGTAAATCCTATACTTGTGGGTGGATCCCTGTTCCACTCACTCACCTCAAGCATTCCGAGAGATAGTCCTTTTGTATCGTTATCCATTTCGCTCACATATATTTCCGCTCTTTCTGTCGAGCCGACATTTTTTATTAAGTATATTATCCCCACTGCCGCCAGTATCACTATGGCTATTCCAGGTATTATATAGGCAAGTTTCTTCATAATAATCCTTTCTGACACAGAGCATCAGCATCATTTTGGAACCGGTACAACAATCGAGGTAACATACTCAAATGAAACATATGAATATCTTCCTTGTGTACCAACTTCCATATTCAACCAACCATTATTTACAATTAAAAATGTTTCAAGCTCAGTTTCAGTGGTTTCGATTCCAAATAATCCCGTTTTAGTATATGTAACGTTTTTTTCAAGAATCCCAACACCGCAGACAGAATGATCTGGAATAGTGACTATTACGGGGATTCCCGCATAATATGAATCCATATATTTCTGATGCATAAATAAGGTAGAATAATCTCCTTTATATTTAGGAGTATAATAATCCATAGCATCGGTAAAAATGTCGTCAATAATATTTTCCGGCGTTCCAGTTTTTCCATCCCAGCCGTTATCCTTGGCTGCGCCGCATATACGATAAAAAATAGAATCTTTATCGTTAGCGTTACCGTCCCATGATACTATACCCTTTCTTAACATATATTCATTTACTATCGCAATCGCAACCTCTGAGCAGCTTCCTTCAATATCATAATC
This sequence comes from uncultured Clostridia bacterium, assembly GCA_944393415.1. Lineage (GTDB taxonomy): Bacteria > Bacillota > Clostridia > Oscillospirales > CAG-272 > SIG673. Next base: position 1,480 of record CALYAD010000013.1, read on the forward strand.
ATAATGCTTATCGCTCCGAGAATTATAAAACATATTTAACATGGTTTGATTAAAATTATACGTATCTAACGGATTATGATAAATAACATCCGTAATTACGACATCATCATATTCGGAGTATTTATCATATAGAAAAATATTAATAGCTGCCTCGCTAATTAATACCATCTCTTCCGGATCCTCACTGCGAGCCGGGAATAAATCATCAGCCCAAATCTCAAGACGCAGACAATTAATAACAAAAGTCAGGACAAAGAAAACGCTTACAAATACTTTTAAACCTCTTGATTTTTTTACACTGTTCATATTATGATCCCTTCCTTTATTTTGCGTTTATTCTGACCATATAGTAACATAAAAATAAAATGAAGTCAATACTTTTTTAAAATTTATTGTATATTTTCTCAAATTTGTTTATTTTACCCATATTTATACAAAACTTTTGTTCATAGTGTACATAATAAAAACTTTCCCCTTTTAATCCACTTCAAAAACTTCAGCTGCGCACCTCCCGGCGCTCCGCTGAAGTCCGGAGAAGTCGGAGACGGCGATGTAATATCTTGCTTACTCAAATCCAATTACTTATCCCCTCCGGAAAAGTTTTTGAGGGTCTCAGGGAACTTTTTGAAAAAAGTTCCCTGAATTATTTTAAAGTGTATCTAAGAAGAAAAGTAATAAAAAAACTCTTGCATTTTATCAAATGATTTGCTATAATAAACAGTATAACACAATAAGAAAAAACATTATGAAAGGTATGCTCCTACAATGAAAGCAGCAGATATAAAAAACAAAATACTTTCGGGCGAATGGGATCAGACGCTTACACGCCTTTACGGCGGCGGGCGCGTCGACGCTCAGCGAAAAAGATACGCATGCGCGGTATCGGAATTTATCTCTCTTTACGGAGATCTTGAGGCGGAGCTTTTCTCCGTCCCCGGAAGAAGCGAGATATCCGGCAATCACACCGACCACAACCACGGAAGAGTTCTCGCCGCCGCGATCGACCTCGATATTATAGCGGTGGCCTCGAAGACCGGAGGAAATGTTATAAGAATAAAATCAAAGGGCTTTCCGGAGGACACGGTGGATATCACACGCCTTGAGGCAGGAGCTTACGAAAACTACGGCTCCGCGGCGATAATCGCGGGCGTATGCGACGGCATCGCCAAGCGCGGCGGCTCGTACGGCGGCTTCTGCGCGTACACGGATTCAGAGGTGCTCAAAGGCTCCGGGCTTTCCTCCTCCGCCGCGTTCGAGGTACAGGTGTGCAATATACTGAATCATTTCTATAACGGAGCTTCCTTTGCGGCTCCTGAGCTTGCCAAGATCTCACAGTACGCGGAAAACGTTTTTTTCGGAAAGCCCAGCGGACTTATGGATCAGACCGCGTGCGCGGTCGGCGGCTTTGTCGCAATAGACTTCCTCGAACCGGCTTCCCCGGTCATAGAAAAGCTGAATTTCAGTCTCTCTGACGCGGGGTACTGCCTTTGCATAGTAAACACGGGAGGAAATCACGCGGACTTAAACGAGGATTACGCCTCGGTACCGGCAGATATGAAAAAAGTCGCGGCGGAATTCGGACGGGAGGTGCTGCGCGGTCTTACATACGACGAGCTGCTTACAAGGATCCCTTCACTGCGCGGAAAGCTCGGAGACCGAGCGATACTGCGCGCGCTCCATTTTATTGAGGAAAACGACCGCGTAGCCGCTCAGAAGGAGGCTCTCAAGAACGGAGATTTCCGCTCCTTCCTGGACGGCGTACTCGCCTCGGGAGACTCATCGTTCAAGCAGCTCCAAAACGTATTCACAGTTAAGAATGTAGCCGAGCAGGGGCTTTCGCTCGCTCTGGCGCTGTGCAAGCATGTCCTTGACGGAAAGGGCGGAGCATGGCGGGTGCACGGCGGCGGATTCGCCGGAACGGTACAGGCGTTCGTTCCCGAAGCAATCAGCGGTGAGTTCAGCGACGTTATGGACGGCGTGTTCGGTTCAGGCGCCTGCGCCAAACTCAATATCAGAGCCGAGGGCGCCATAAAGCTCTCGCTGTGAAGCGTCGATGGCTTTCCCGCGCATCAGGCATTTTAAAAACAGATACCCCCCGGCTCCCGCAGCCCGAAAGGATAGAATTTTGAGTAAAATAAGGAAAATAGAAAAAAACAAACAGAGCCAAGAGCCGCCGAAATACGAAAAGGTAAAATTCCAATGGAAAAAGGCGCTGCTGCTGCTTCTGATCGGCATAGCCGCGTACGCCGTACTCAAAACCCTGCTTCTGTACGAGCAGAGGTATTTCTGGATAATCTATGAGCTCGCGGCGGGTATACCGATAATAGTATATATAGTTATTGTGCGCGGAAGAATAGGCTCGCTTCCGACTCCGGAGGAGCTTAGCGACGCCTGGAGCGACGAGCAGAAAACAGAGTTTTTGAGCAATGAAAAGCGACTGCGCGACCGGGGAAGGGTATGTCTTTACATCGCGTTTCCCTTCATTTTCGCGCTGATGATAGCGGTAATCACCGAATACTACATCCCATTGGTCACAACGCAATGATTACGGAAGAAGTAAAACAAAACGCCCTGTCGGTATGGTCGCTGGCGTCCGGCTCAAAGGCAAACTGCACGCTTATACGCTCGGTCAAAACCAGCGTTCTTGTGGACTTAGGTGTCTCCTGCCGCGGCGCAGTGAAGGCGCTTTCAGCGGCGGGGGCGGATATGTCCTCGGTTTCGGGCGTTTTCATTACTCATGAACACACCGACCACATATCGGGTCTGCAAACCTTCTTTAAAAATTACGATATACCGGTACATATGACGGAACCCTCATATCTCGCTTACATAATGGGAAAAGGATTTGAGTACCGGGACCGCGTAACCGTACATCCGGTGGAATACTCCTATAAGGTCGGTGACCTGACGGTACAGTCTCTCGCTGTCCCTCATGACAGCGCGGCGTGCGTCGCTTACCGTATCACCGAGGATAACGGAAGCTCCGTCGGCATCTGTACCGATACCGGCACGCCAAGCATACGGCTTCTGGACTTTTTTTCAGGCTGCCGCTATGTAATAACCGAATGTAATCACGACAAGGTAATGCTGAAATGCGGCGTTTACCCGGAGGAGATCAAGCGCAGGATACTTTCCGATAACGGTCACACCTCAAACGACGACTGCGCGGCGTTTACGGTCGAGCTTGCCCGCAGAGGTGTAAAAAACGTTCTGCTTGCGCATATCAGTCCGGAAAACAACACCCCGGAGCTCGCTCTTTATACTGTAAGCGAGGCGTTAAAGGAGGCGGGCTGCCGGCTTGACAGCCTCGTATGCGCGCCGAGAGATACGCTTTACAGATTTATATAGATCTGATATATCAATCGCCATGCCGCCTCCGGACAGCTAAAACAGACATACAAAACGAGGAATGGTCATAAAATGGTTAACGTCAGACTGATCTGTGTCGGAACGCTGAAGGAAAAATATCTGCGCGACGCGGTAAAGGAATATGAAAAGCGTCTTTGCGCGTACTGTGCGCTGACGACGCTCGAGCTGAAGGACGACTCAAAGCTTTTGTCCTCACTTTCCGGGAAAAGCTACAAAATAGCGCTGTGCGTCGAGGGAAAGCCTCTCTCCTCTCACGGCTTTGCCGAGCTGATATCCGAGGCGTCGGTGCGCGGTCAGGGCAGTATATCCCTGATCATCGGCGGCGCGGACGGGCTTACGGAGGAGGTAAAGAAAATGTGCGACTTCCGTCTCTCGTTTTCTCAGATGACCTTTCCTCACCAGCTTATGCGCGTAATACTGCTTGAACAGCTATACCGGGCGTTCAATATTTCCTCCGGCGGAAAATATCATCACTGATATTAAGGAGGAACTTTTTAAAAAAGTGCCTCCTTTTCTTTTCAGAAACCCTTTTTGAAAAAAGGGTTTCTGAAACTTCCCAAAAACTTTCCTTACAGGGGTATATGATTTATGCAGCAAAACTATTTTAAAGCGGACGAGGCGGACTGCGCGGTAGTCGGGGCGGGTCACGCCGGTATCGAGGCGGCGCTTGCCTGCGCAAGAATGGGACTCTCGACCCTGCTCTTTACCCTGAACCTTGACGCTATCGGCAATATGCCCTGCAACCCCTCCATAGGCGGAACAGGTAAAGGTCAGCTCGTTTATGAGATAGACGCGCTCGGGGGTGAAATGGGGGCGGCGGCGGATAAGGTAACCATGCAGAGCCGCACCCTTAATCTCGGAAAGGGTCCCGCGGTCCGGTCAAAACGTATCCAAGCGGACAGAAATCTGTACCGGATCATTATGAAATCCACTTTGGAACGCACCCCAAACCTGAAAATAGTACAGGCTGAGGTAATCGGGGCGGATGTCAGTGACGGCTGCGTACAGGGAATAATAACAAGCGTCGGAGCTTACTATAAGGTAAGAGCCGCGATAATATGCTCCGGCACATATCTGCGCGGAAGGGTAATAATCGGAGAAAATACCCTTCCATCAGGTCCGGACGGAATGCTGCCCGCCAATTCCTTAAGCGACTGTCTCAGTAAACTCGGGGTTAAGCTGATGCGCTTCAAGACCGGGACACCTCCCCGCATACACCGCCGAAGCATCGACTTCTCAAGGCTTGAGCGACAGGACGGAGAGGAGCATATCATTCCCTACTCCTTCAGGACCGACGAGACCGCGCTGAACAGCATCACACAAACGCCATGTTATATAGCCTATACCAACGAACGCACTCATGAGGTCATACGCGGCAATCTCCACCGCTCCCCGCTCTACTCCGGCGTTATCAAGGGGGTCGGTCCTCGTTACTGTCCGAGCATCGAGGATAAGGTTGTGCGTTTCGCGGATAAGAGCCGGCATCAGCTGTTTGCCGAGCCGATGGGAGAAAACACGGAAGAAATCTATCTGCAGGGCTTCAGCTCCTCCTTGCCCGCCGAGGTACAGCTTGAAATGCTCCGCACCATCGACGGCTTTCGGGATGCTCAGGTCATGCGCTTCGCTTACGCGATCGAGTACGACTGCGCGGATCCTTCTCAGCTGCTGCCGACACTTGAGTTCAAAAGCATCTCCGGTCTTTACGGAGCCGGTCAGTTCAACGGTACCTCCGGCTACGAGGAGGCAGCCTGTCAGGGACTTGTCGCCGGAATAAACTGCGCATACAAGCTTACCGGCCGCCCTCCGCTGGTGCTTTCGCGTGACAGCTCATATATCGGCACGCTGATCGACGACATCGTTACAAAAGGTACCGGCGAGCCGTACAGAATAATGACCTCGCGCTCCGAATACCGTCTGCTGCTGCGCCAGGACAACGCCGCGTTCCGACTGATGGAGGAGGGAAGGCGCTCAGGTCTGCTTCCGCCGGAAAGGTATGAGCAGCTTAAAATAATGAGCGCGGAAATAGAAAAAGAGATTTCCCGAGTCTCCGCCGTCACCGTTCCGCCGTCACAAAAGCTAAACGATATTCTGACGGATGCGGGAACAACGCCGGTCTCTACCGGCATAAAGCTGATCGACCTGATAAAGCGTCCGCAGCTCGGCTACGACGCTCTTACTCCTATCGATACTACCCGCCCCCCGCTTAAACGCACGGTACGCGCGGAAGCGGAAACACGAATAAAATACGAAGGATATATTACCCGTCAGCTTGAGGACGCCGCAAAGCTTCAAAAGCTTGAGACACATCTGCTTCCCGAGGATATAGACTACACGGCAATCGACGGACTCAGGCTTGAGGCAAGACAAAAGCTGAGTAAAATCCGCCCGCTTAATATCGGACAGGCTTCAAGAATAAGCGGGGTTTCACCCGCCGATATCTCCGTCCTGCTTATATGGCTCAAGCTGAACAAACGAAAATAAGCAATATTTACAACCACGCCGCAATATTCAACCATACAACAACTTATGACTGATTTTTACAACATTTTATCAAAGACATTTAAAAATAACGGACTTGCCGAATATAATGACAAAGCCGATATATTTTTTAAGCTATATAACAGCCTTATTGATACAAACAAGCTTTACAATCTGACCGCCGTAACAGACGTTGAAAAGGTATGCGCACTGCATTTTGCGGACAGCCTGTCAGCTCTAAAATATATAGAAAAAAACGCTGATTTACTGGATATCGGCTGCGGGGCAGGATTTCCGTCGCTTCCGATCGCGATCGCGCGCCCGGATGTCAGGGTCACCGCAGTGGACTCTACCGCCAAAAAGATAGATTTCGTCTCATCCTTTTCCAAAGAAAACGCTCTCGCAAATATTACCGCTATTACCGGTCGTGCCGAGGAGCTCGCAAGATCTGAAATGCGCCACGGCTTTTCCATTGTTACCGCTCGCGCAGTTGCGAGACTTAACGTTTTATGCGAGATCGCCGTCCCGCTGCTAAAACTCGGAGGACACTTTATAGCAATGAAGGGCTCAGCCGGAAAGGAAGAGCTTCGTGAAGCGAAAAACGCGATAAAAGCTCTTGGCGGAAGTGTCACAGATTTTTCGGAAGGAGAGCTTGTCCTTTCATGTGAAACTCAGAAAAGAACTATTATTTTAATAGAAAAAACAGCGGTCACGCCGGATATTTATCCCCGCGCTTATTCTAAAATACTGAAAAAGCCTTTGTAGACTACTGTTTTCTCACCAATTATGAATTTTTTAACACAAACTGTCGTTGAGACAAACCATCTCGTATTTCAAAAACCTTTATTCAAGGCAACGCTGTGTATTCCTGCACTCCCTTGAAGTCCGGAGAAGTCGGAGACAGCGACGCGACCTCACTTCGGGGCTTAAATTAACATGAAAAGTTTTCGTAAGAAAATTTATGCGTGAAAATCCCATTCTGACACGCTGAATATAACTTTTCCGGGAAAATTCCTCCTCCACGGAGAATGCCAGGGGCTTTGCCCTTTGACCAAAACTTTTTGTGTATTATTTTTTGCAAGTTGGCTTTTATACGCGCTTAAGGGAGCTTTCCAAAAGAAGCTCCCTTAATTTTTATCGGCTATAATTTTTCGCATACTTCCCCACCGCGCGTCAATTCACGCTTCAATCTGACCTGCGCTACCATTTTGTGTCACAAAAAAATAATATCCTACAGCGCGTTTCCCTTGCATTTTACAGATAAACCATGATATTATATAATCATCAAGGGAAATTATCCAATAACCCGGAAATAATTAAAAGGACGGACAGTACATATGAACAACGCGCTAAAAACAGAAGAAGTAACGGAAAAAAGCTCCGAAATAGTTCAGATACCTATCGAATCCATACTTCCCAACCGTTCACAGCCCCGTACAACCTTTGAAAACGACAGTCTCATACGTTTGGCTGAGAGCATAAGACAGTATGGCATTCTTCAACCGTTAACGGTCAGGAAAATACCCGAAAACTCAAAATTCTCTATATTTCAGTACGAACTTATCGCCGGAGAACGGCGTTTGCGCGCCGCAAGGTATATTGGCGTAAGAACAGTCCCGTGCATAATACTTGAGGCTGACACCCAGACCTCCGCCGCGCTTGCGATAATCGAAAACCTTCACCGCGATAACCTGAATATTTTTGAGGAAGCCTCGGCGATAGCTTCTTTAATAGAACTGCATAAGCTTACACAAGAACAGATAGCGAAGCAGCTTTCGCTGACACAGGCTGCGATCGCAAACAAACTAAGGCTTTTGAAGCTTACAGAAGCTGAAAAATCGGTTATTTTGTCTAACAATTTAACCGAACGTCATGCCAGAGCCTTGCTAAAAATAAAAAATTCCGCAGAACGCATAGAAGCTCTTGCACACATAACCAAAAACTCCTATAATGTAAAACAGACAGAAGAGTACATAGAAAAGCTGCTCAACCCCAAAGACTCGCCATCCACTCAAATCATTTCAAGCTACCAGAATCTGGTTTCAAGCATTACAAGAGCAATAGAGCACACCAGAAACGGTGGGATAGCCGTTAAAACCTCTCAGACCGAGACCGACACCGACATAGTCTACACCATATCAATTCCCAAGACCGCGAAATAAATGCGCCTCATTATGTTTCACGTGAAACAATTTGCGTTACGCTTTGCAAAATGTTTCACGTGAAACTTTTTCTTTGTGAAATTATATTAATTATTATTTAAAAAACCAAAATACCGTTGACAAACCGCGCGAATACTGGTATAATATTTTCAGAAACGCACGAACCAGAGGACAGTTCCTCACAAATCTGCAACACCGAAAGGAAAGTCGTCAGCATGATAATATCTTTCGCAAACCAAAAGGGCGGCGTCGGAAAAACGACCTCGGCAGTTAACATCGCCGCGACAGTCGCCTCACTCGGGAAAAAAGTGCTTTTATTGGATATCGACCCGCAGGGAAACGCTTCAACCGGGGTAGGTTTCATGGACAGAAGCAATTTACGCTCATCATACGACCTGTTAACAAGCGATCTGCCGGCTAATGAAGCTATATATCACACGGAATTCAAAAACCTTGATGTAATTCCGTCCGCAATCCACTTAGCCGGCGCGGAATTGGAAATTGCCGAGCTTGACTCACGCGAACGCATACTAAAACGCGGGCTGGCTATTATAAAAGATCAGTATGACTACATATTTATCGACTGCCCTCCCACACTGGGACTTTTAACTTTAAACTCACTTGTGGCCAGCGACGGTATGATAATCCCGGTACTGTGCGAGTTTTACGCGCTTGAAGGCCTGGTTCAGTTGACCAACACCGTCGAAAACGTAAAAGCATATCACAACCCAGGTCTGGAAACCATAGGAATACTGATAACAATGTATAACAGCAGGCTTAACATTTCACAGTCGATAATAAACGACCTCCGCAATCACTACGGAAACCTCATTTTCAGAACCCCCGTGGTCAGAAACGTACGGCTCGCCGAAGCGCCGTCGTACGGAACGCCTATATTATATCTTGATAAATTTTCAAAGGGCGCTCAAAATTACATGGCTATATCAAAGGAGCTCATAGAGCGTACCGAGAAGCGATAAGCAAATTTTATAGTTTACCGCCCACATTATAAAGCGAAAATCAGAACTATTATTTTATAATGAAGGATTCGAGAGAACCGGCAAATATAATAAGCAGTTTTAACATGCTGTCAGACAAAAGAAAGGAATGGTCATAGACATGGTAAATAAAGGACCTGCCAGAGGCCTGGACGCTCTTTTCAAGGTACAAGGCGTCAAATTACAGGAAAACGAAACACCAAAGACCCTCAGAATATCGGAAATAGAACCAAGAAAAGATCAGCCGCGCCGCAATTTTGATGAAACCGCACTCAATCAGCTTGCCGATTCCATCCGTTCGAACGGCGTTTTGCAGCCGATTCTGGTAGCAAAACAGCCAAACGGATTTTATAGCATAATAGCCGGCGAACGCCGTTGGAGAGCCTCAAAGATCGCGGGATTAACAGAAATACCGGTAATAATTCTTGAGGCCGACGAAAAAAAGATAGCAGAGATAGCTCTGATCGAAAATCTTCAGCGGGAAGATCTCAATCCCATCGAAGAGGCCGCCGCGTACCGTTCACTTATGACCGAGCATAACATGACACAGGACGAGCTTTCAAAACGGGTGGGAAAAAGCCGCAGCGCTATCGCGAACGCTACAAGACTCCTGGATCTTCCGAAGGAAATCACCGACATGCTTATTGCCGGTAAGCTTTCAGCGGGTCACGCCAGAGCTTTACTGGGATTATCCCGCCCTGACGATCTGGTGAAAGCCGCTGAAGCAGTAGTTTCGCGTGAATTATCGGTAAGATCAACCGAAGCCCTGGTCAAAACGCTCAATACCGCCGCGTCAAAACAGGAAAGAGAAGCAAAAGAACCGGATAATCTGAAAGTAGATTATTGTGCGGAGCTTGAAAAGAGAATAGAGGACGTCATCGGACGTCACGTTAAAATAACCTCCAAGGGACAGACAAAAAAGCTTGAAATAAGCTTCGCTTCAAACGAGGATCTTGAGGAACTGCTGAAAATGCTGTGCGGAGACGAGTTTTTCGACGACATTTGAACGGTTATTTAAGCTGCACTCTATTACTGAAGAAAAGCTTCAATTATTTTGCTGTATTTTTCCGGCAGGCTGCACAGAAACCGTTAAAGTAAGCTAAAGCACAGTCACATTTCATCAAAATTTTTCTCACTATATACAATCAGAAAGGACTCCAAAACGATGTTGGACATAAAAATAATAAGAGAAGACCCTGAGAAGGTAAAAGCCAGGCTCGCAACAAGACAAAAAGATTATACCGCTGAAATAGACCGAATACTTGAGCTGGACGAAAAAAGACGAGCTCTGATATCCGCGACAGAGAGTGTCAAAGCGAGAAAAAACGAGGTTTCAAGAGATATACCGCGTCTGAAAAAAGAAAACAAAGATGTAACCGCTATTTTTGAGGAAATGAAGCGTTTGTCTGAAGAAATAAGCGAGGATGAGAAAACCTTATCCGAAACTGACAAAGAGCTTGAGTTACTGCTTCTCAGCGTTCCGAATCTTCCTCATCCGTCCGTCCCCGTCGGCAGAGACGACAGCGATAATGTTGAAATAAGACGCTGGGGAGAACCGAGAAAGTTTGAATTCGAACCCAAGCCTCATTGGGAGCTTGGACAAAAGCTCGGGATTCTCGATCCTGAGATCGCGGCGAAAGTTACCGGTGCGCGTTTTCATTTTTATAAAGGACTTGGCGCTCGGCTTGAGCGTTCCGTGGTATCTTTTTTTCTCGACACACATACGCAGAACGGTTATACCGAGGTTTTTCCGCCGTACATGGTAAACAGAAACTCCATGCAGGGTACCGGTCAGCTCCCGAAATTCGAGGAGGACGCCTTTAAAGTATCAGACACTGACTATTTTCTCATTCCGACCGCTGAGGTTCCCGTCACCAATATGTATAAAAACGATATTCTTGACGCGTCGCAGCTTCCTCTAAAATACTGTGCCTATTCCGCATGCTTCCGCGCCGAGGCCGGCAGCGCCGGAAGAGATACCCGCGGGCTCATCAGACAGCATCAGTTCAACAAGGTAGAATTGGTTAAGTTTGCTGACCCGGACAAATCCTATGAAGAGCTTGAGGCTTTGACGCTTGACGCTCAGAAGGTTTTGCAGCTCTTAGGACTTCCTCACCGTGTTGTGTGTCTTTCCAGCGGCGATCTCGGCTTCAGCTCCGCCAAGACGTACGATATAGAAGTATGGTTACCGTCGTATAATCGTTACGTCGAGATAAGCTCCTGCTCTAACTTTGAGGATTATCAGGCAAGAAGGGCAAACATACGCTTTAAAACCGATGCCAAATCAAAAGCCCGTTATTTACACACCCTTAACGGCTCCGGAGTGGCGGTAGGAAGAACAGTCGCAGCTATAATGGAAAATTTCCAACGCGACGACGGCGGCATTGATATTCCCGAAGTACTGAGAAAATACATGGGAACTGACGTCATAAAATAGACCATCCCTGATACCTTTGCTCTTACCGGATTATCCGATAAAAACCCGAAAAACATGCAGCCAAAATGTTTCACGTGAAACAACAATTCATCCGGAGGTGATTAATATACCAAACCTTTCAGAAATATTGATATATAATGGCGAAATACCGTTGACCGTAATTATTTGGTCGTTATTCGGCGGTATACTCATCGCATCGATAGCCGCGTTTATAATAAAAATTAAATTCGGTATTTTTGTGCAAACACTGCTAAAGCTGAACGCAAACTCTCCGGAAACAGCAGTCACGCTCGAAGAAACCGGACTGAACAAACGCTTTTTCGTCCGTAGGGGACTTAAGCTGCATTATAATTATCAAAATATGATAGTAGCCGTTACTGACGACGGTCGTTATTATTCCAACTCTTTCTACACCTCTCAGCCGCCTGTGTTCAAGGAATATGAGATAAAAAGCAGAAAAAGAAAGAAAAAGAGCGAGACAAAAAGTCACTCCGAGGCAGAAAAAACATCGGACGACCAGAACACAGAAAATGTTCAGGAATCCGCACTGGCAAAGAGATTGCGGACAGAGACCATGAAAGACGCTTCCGCAGAAGCTGAGATCATTACACCATCCGAATCGGAAGTCAATTCGGATGATAACGGGACATCACATGAAGAAAAATATACCGAATTCGTACGAATGACAGAAAAACTTCCCAAGCAACGTGTAAAGTTCGATTTGGATAAAGCGAAATTCTACATTCCGGAAGAACTTCATGACAGAGCCGCGTCTCTTTATTACAGCAAACCCACAAAGCTGATAGCGGTAATCGGCGCGCTCCTTGTCCTCGCCATAGTTCTTACCTTTTTCGAAACGATCATCAATACTATCACGGACTTACTTGAAGGTTTTATAGAAAGCCTTAGCTCAGATGATACTTTATAAAAAAGTTTTTTGAAGAGGATAATTTTTTCAGAAACCCTTTTTGAAAAAAGTGTTTCTGAAACTTCCCAAAAACTTTTCTGAAGGGGATATATATAATAGTGTTTGAGTAAGCGGCTTTGTCACATCGCCGTCTCCGACTTCTCCGGACTTCAGCGGAGCGCTGAATTTTCAAAAAGCCGGAGGCGGAGATGAAACACCATGCCTGCTGAAATCAGAGCTTTTCCGGAGAAATTTTTGGGTTCCTGAGAAAAAAGGGGAAACTTTTTGAAAAAAGTTTCCCCTTATATTTCTTTATGAGCTTCTGACAAATATCAATATATGTCTATTGTAAGCAACTTTTTATTTTATGAGTTCGCCGTAGCATTTACCGAACGCGCAAGCGGCGTTTGCCTCGTCGGTGTCTATATGCATAGCGAGGCTGAATTTAGGGCTTACCCTTATAACAACATCTCCCAGTATCGCCGAACGCTCACTCTCGATCTTCACACTGACGATCTGTCCGTTTTCCACACCGTACGCGGAAGCATCCTCAGGCGTCATATGTATATGACGTTTAGCTATTATCACGCCGGAGGGTATATCTATCTCTCCCGCCGGTCCGACTATTTTTATTCCGGGAGTACCCTCCAGGTCTCCGCTTTCGCGCAGGGGAGCGTCAACTCCCAGAGTTCGCGCGTCCGTATATGAAAGCTCTACCTGCGTCGCGGGGCGTACCGGTCCGAGGATAATTACGTTTGCGATTTCCCTTTTGGGTCCGACGAGCTTGACGCGCTCCTCGCAGGCGAACTGACCGGGCTGACTCAGGTCCTTTTTATGGGTAAGCGCTGCGCCCTTTCCGAACAGCTTTTCCAGATCCTCCGTGGTGAGATGTACGTGTCTTGCGGAGGTCTCAACTAAAATCTTTTCCATTTTTATCTTCCTTTCGTATATTTGTTTTTTATTTAATTATACTATACTTTATAAGAAAAGTAAAGTACAAAATAATAAAATTTATAAAATTCAGCGAAACGGCTGACGATACGAAAGGAAATCCATATATGTCTATCAGAAATCAACCGCGAAACAATACCTCCGGACACGGCAGGGAGCACCTTGAAATTACGGATAACATAGACGCGCGTCCCGAGATCAGGCCGGGCGGGAACGGAAAAGGGGAGGACGCAGAGATAAAAGCCTCCGTTTACGGCAGCCGCCTTTATGAGAACTCAAGCAGCTCAGACAAGGAGGATCAGGAGTCCCCCGACGATAAAAATAAAAACGGTACGCGCAGCGAAACAGCCGCACAGCGTCCTGACGGCTCCGTGACCACAAAGCACGCCGGGGTATCCGTTCGCACTATCACTATCGCGGGTCAGATCGAAGGGCATATCATGCTCCCTCAGGGAACCAAAGCCACACGCTATGAGCTGATCATCCCGCAGATAGTGGAAATAGAGGAGGATCCCGACACGGACGCGCTCCTTCTGATTATCAACACTGTCGGCGGCGACGTGGAAGCGGGGCTTGCGCTTTCCGAGCTGATAGCCGGAATGAAAAAGCCGACAGCCTCGCTTGTACTCGGGGGCGGACATTCTATCGGCGTGCCTCTGGCGGTCTGCACGGACCGCTCGTTTATCGTTCCGACCGCGACCATGACTCTGCATCCTGTGCGCATCAGCGGTCTTGTACTCGGAGCGCCGCAGACCTCGGTGATGTTCACGCGCATGCAGGAAAGGATAGTAAGCTTTGTATGCAGTCACAGCGGCCTGCCCGCGGAGCGCTTCAGGGAGCTTATGCTCAGCAGTAAGGAAATGACCACCGACCTCGGAACCATCCTTGACGGCAAGCAGGCGGTCGGCGAGGGACTAATCGACTCTATCGGGGGGCTTTCAGACGCGCTCGGATATCTGGAGGAGCGTGTAAAAAGCGGAAAAGGGGTAAGATCGAGATCAAAAAAGAAGTAAAAACGCGCCCAGACCCTTTACCGGAATAATAAAGAAAGCGGGTTCATTCACGCTCGGAAAGACGAGAGCGGAGACAGCTTGCTTTCCGGCATAACGTTACTTTTTCCTTGGATCGGTCCGGGCGACGGTGAGTTCAATAATTTTATTTATGTCGTCCGGCTGAACCTTTGCCTCATTTGCCGCCCTGTTTCTTCTTACAGCGCCGCATTTCCTGCACCTGCTGACGATTATATATCCTTTTTTGGGATCGGTCTCGGCTGATATCGGCTCCATCAGGCCGCCGCATTCCGAGGCGCGGTCGCCGGGGTTAACGTCCAGGTGCACTGAAAACAGGCAGAACGGACAGTGATTCCTTGAGGTATAACCAAGCGGCAGCACCTCTCTGCCGCAGTTCAGGCATATAAAGCCCTCGTCGTTTTTTGTAAATCTCTTCTGCATTTTTTTCCTTTTCTTGTCTCAAGGCTCCGCCTAAAGGATATCCCGACGCCTGCGGCCGTTAACCGAAGCTTTCGTCAATTTGAAAAAGCTTCGATCGACCTGCCTTGCTTGTGCTGCATTTTTCAAAAGTCTGAGTCCGCGAACGGCGAAAATTCCTTGAAAAACAGTATTTAATTTTATTTGATGCGATAAAAATATCTTTCTTGGGTAATATTAACAAATAAGTCAAATAAAGAACAATTTTAATATATATTTTTTTGATATAATAATAAGGAATGACGTATAAAAAACGGCACTACAACATCGAAAGGATTTTACTTATGCTAAAAGCGCGTAATAAACTGAACAGCGGTATATGGATTATACTTGCTGTTATTCTGATATGCTCCGTGCTTTTCTTAATGACCGGCGTACCCGCGCTTGCCGCGGAAGGCGACCAGACTGAGACCGATACCGGCACAGAAAATGAAGAAACCGGAGAAACAGACACCGGGGAAACTGAGAATGACGACACGGACGCCGGTGATACCGGAGCAAATGACGATAATACCGAAAACGACGATACCACAACAGAAGACGACAATACCGACTCAGGCGAGGCGGACGACGGACACAATCACGGCAGCGAAGAGGAAACAGAGGAAAAATCCGCCTTTGAAAAATGGTGGGATTCCTATAATCAGATAATCGGCTACTGCGTGGCATTCGTCATATTGATAGCTATAATAGTTACGATCATACTTTGGATACCCAAGGACGACAAAAAAGCAAAGGCCAAAAAGAAATAGGTCGTTTCAAGATTGCTTCCATGTGCGTGGGGGGACTCCTTATCCAAAAGAAATACACTTTTTTCAAAAGAAAAAAATGTTATCTATCCCCCCGCTTATAACGGAGCTGTTTAACAGCTCCGTTTTTTTTCGCTCATTTTCCTACGCAAAAGCTGTGGAATATCTCGTTTGTGATCTCCTCTGCGGCGGTTCTTCCGTCAATCTCCCCGAGAGAGGCGAGAGCCGCCTCGAGATCAAGTCCGCAGACATCGCTTCCGACACCGTTATCAAAAGCCTCCCTTGCCCTGCCGACCGCGTCTCTTGCCGCGCAGACCGCCGAAAACTGTCTGGCGTTGGCGATAACGGCTACCGAGGTATAGTCGGTATACCCGTTTGAGAAAAGCTCCTCAGCGGCTTTTTTCAGCGCCTCCACGCCCTCGCCCCGCATCGCGCATATTCTGCATACCGTAACCTCCCCCGGCAGCTCCCTCAGGAAAGCCTCCTCCGCCTCTTTAGTTCCGACGTCGGTTTTATTCAGCGCGGCTATTATTTTTTTTCCGCTCTCCGCGTACCTTTGCAGCAGTTTTATTATCTGTTTATCGTTTTCGTCAGGCGGAGAGGAGAGATCAAAGACCGCAATCACCAGCTCCGCCTCCTCAGAGGCCCGCTTCGTTCTGTTTATTCCGAGTCTTTCCGCCTCGCCGACATTTTCGGAGCGTATACCGGCCGTATCGCACAGCCGAAGAAGTATCCGTCCCGCGGTAACGGTCTCCTCGATGGTATCCCGGGTAGTGCCGGGCATGTCGGTCACTATCGCCCTGTCCTTTTTCAGCAGAGCGTTCATCAAGGAGGATTTACCGGTATTGGGCTTGCCGAGAAGGACTGTCTTCACTCCCTCGCAGACCGCTTTACCCTCCCTGTAGGTTTCCGCGCTTTCGGACAGCTTACCGTAGATTTCGTCTAAAGCCGCCCGGAACTCATCGTCGCTTACCTCCCGAAGATCCTCGTCCGGATAATCAAGGCTGACATAGACCGAGCTCAGCAGCCGGAGAAGAGAAGCCCTCAGCTCCTCTGTACGGCGTGTAAGCGCTCCGGAGGCATGGGAGGCGTACAGGCGAAGCTTTTCTTCGCTTTCGGCGTTTATAAGTCCGATAACGGCCTCCGCCTCGGAAAGCCCGAGCTTTCCGTTAAGGAACGCTCTCTGGGAAAACTCTCCCGGACCTGCCGGCGCGGCGCCGCATAAAAACGCGGTCTTAAGCACGCGCTCGCTCAGCAGTATACCTCCGTGACAGCTTATTTCTACGGTATCCTCACCGGTAAAGGAGCGCGGCGCGCGGAAGATAACCGCTACAGCGTCGTCGATCTTACCTATATCCGCTACGATATCCCCGTATATGGCGGTATTAGGAGAATAGTCGCTCAGCCTCTTCCCCGATCTGGGGTAAAACATCCTTTCAGCGACGGCGAAAGCGTCGGAGCCGGATATTCTTATTACCGCAATACCGCCTCGTCCGAAAGGGGTCGATATTGCCGCTATAGTGGATTTCATCATTGCTTTCAATAACCTCTTTTGCTTATAAATCCTTCAATGAAAAGCCGCCTTTTAAAAGTTTTTTGAAGGGTTAAGAAATAAAGGAGGAACTTCAAGAAAAAAGTTCCCCCTTACCTGCTTTTTATTGATTCTCCCGATTTTCCGCCTGAGCGGTCCTGGTAAAACCAACGTAATGGACGACTACTCTTCGGTTTTCATCGGAGCCGATGGACGCGGTCTTTACCGCTCTGTCGTTCTGGAGCGCCGAGTGTATTATTCTGCGCTCGTACGGGGTCATCGGATCCAGCGCGATATTACGGCGGTATTTTTTCACCTTTTCCGCAGTGCGTCTGGCAAGATTCCGAAGCGTTTCCTCACGTCTCGCGCGGTATCCCTCGATATCAAGGTTTATTCTGGGGCACTCCTCTCCGTCCGAGCTCAGCTTATTGCTCAGGGCGAGATTTGAAAGATACTGAAGCGCGTCCAGTGTCTCTCCGTGATGCCCTATCAGCGATCCCGAGCCCTCCCCGGATATTTTTATGATCTTACCGCCCTCCGGAGTAAGCTCTCTCGTAAGATCCGCCCGCGCGCCGTGAAAGCCCATAACGTCAAGTATATTATTGACATAATCGACTGCCGTCTGCTCCGGACCGGCTTCAAAAAACACCCTTACCTTAGCCGGAGCCTCACCGAAACCGAGAAATCCTTTCTTCGGGGCCTCCAGCACCTCATACTGCAGCCTTGAGGAGTCGACCGAAAGCTTTGCCGCTCCGTCCGCAATCGCCGCCTCAACGGTACGTCCGGTACCTATAGTCTCTTTTATCATGGCTTTAAACCGTACCTTTCCTTAAAAAATGCTGAATTGACTTAGCATGACACCGCATGCTTTATTTTTTGTTTTTCTTGTCGGAATAATCCTTCATCGGCATGGGAGTAAGAAGGCCGCTTTCATCTCTTTTGGCCTCCGAATTAGCTTCCCTTTCCTTTTTCTGCTCCTCCGTTTCCACTACCTTGGCGTTATATTCCTCGTCGTCAATATGATGGAGCGATCTCACCCTTGGACGGTCGGGATCCTTTTCCTCTTTCGGCTCTTTGTTCTTATATTTGTATTTTTTCTGGCTCTTGCCGGACATAAGCCTTTCCGCGTCCTTGTAATCCTGCTCTGTAAACACCGGATACGGCTTTATCTTGACAAGTATGAGCTGCTGAACCACGCCCAAAAGATTCTGATATATCCAGTAGATACCGATAACGGAAGGGACCGTGAAGCTGATATATGTGGATATCAGGGGGAGAATGAAATCCATTATTTTCATGGACAAGGCCGCATCCGCACCCTGGCTCTCCATCATCGGAGACTTATAAGACATCTTGCGTATCAGCTTTGAGGAGAAAAATACCGCCAAAAAAGTAAGTACGGGAACCAATAGCAGCCATCCGCTTCCGTCCTTCGGAGTCATGGCTAAATTAAGCCCGAGGAAATGAAAGTCAGGAAGCTCCGACGCGCTTCCGAGAGAGCTTATGGACTCGTCGAGCGCGGCGTAGCTGGAGAAATCCGCGCGCATCATATCCAGCGCGCTTATCTGATCCGTGGTGCCGGCAAGGTCGGTTATTTTCTTAACGACCTCGGTGCTGAAGCCGCAAATATAACGAAGCGGGCTTCTGACTATATTATATATACAAACCACCAGCGGGAGCTGGATAAGCATCGGCAGGCATCCGGCAAACTGACTGTAGTTTTCCTTCTGATACAGCAGCTGTATCTCCTCCTGCTTTTTCTGCATGCTGTTTTTGTCGTTGCTGCCCTTGTATTTTTTTATTATCGCCGCTTCCCTGGGTCTTAAGCTGGCCTGCTTTAAGGAGTTCTTATGCTGCCTTATGGAAAGCGGTATCATCAATACCTTTATAATAACGGCGAACAGCAGCAGCGCGAATACGTAGCTTGGCAGAAGCTCATAGCAGATCCTTATGATCCAGCCGAGCGGTACATAAATTATATCTAAAATATTTTCCATTTATCAGTTATCCTTTTCGGTCTCCCGGTAAAAATCCTTCGGCAGGAAATTCATTTTATCCGCCATAACTACCTTTTCATAGCTGCTTTTGCTCAGATATCCGAAGGTCTTGGGGACGGTCTTTCTTTTTCTTCGCGGAACAGGATCGTAGCCGCTTCTGCAAAGCGGGTTGCATCTGAGTATCCTGAAAGCCGTCAGAAAAAATCCGATAAAAAATCCCCATTCCCGTACCGCCTTAAGACCGTACTCCGAGCAGGTCGGATAAAAACGGCAGCAGGGGGAGAGCTTCGCGGGAGATATATATTTTCTGTACAGTTTTATGGGAGCTATAAGAAGAATTTTCATTTTTCGTTTTCCGCGGCCTTCTCCGGCATCGGTACGCTTTTTTCCCTTTCCTCCATATCAAGCTTTTTAAACTGACGGCACAGCTCCTCAAAGATCTGAGCCGACGTGGCTTCCCACGCCGCTTCTCTCGCGGCTATAACTATAAGAAAGCCCTTTTTCAGACAAAGCGTCTTTTCCGTTTCCGCAAGCGCTGCTCGTATTATACGCTTTATCCGGTTTCTTCTGACCGCTTTTCCGAGCTTTTTGGTAACGGTCAGCCCTATCCGGTTTATATAACGCTTACGGGGATTTTCCTTTTTCAGTCTTGACGCCTTTTTGTCCTTTAAAACGTATACGACGGTGTATTTTCCATAAGCCTTTTTACCCGAGGCATAAATTTTTCTGTAAAGGTGGTTTTCCTTTATAGCATAATTTTTCACGTTAAACCTCCATGCTGCCATAGGCAGCACAAATAGGCATGAAAAATTTTCGTATTTCGCATAGCGAAATAAAAATCTTTCAGATTTTTAGAAAATTTAGGCGTGAAATCACCTGAATTTTGACGCGACAAAATTGATTTTTCACGTTAAACTCCATACCGCCATTGGCGGCTAAAAAACCGTTTTTATCGGTTTCAGGCTGTTGAAAAAACAGTAAGCGCATAGCAATATGCACAAACATGGAAGTCTTATGCGTTCTTTTCGTTCTCCGCGGAGGACAACAGGGGCTTTGCCCCTTTACCCCACCGCCTTTTGAAAAAGGCGGGCGAAAACTTTTTTGTATTTTTTTTGCGAATTTACTAACAGATACGAATAATTTTCGTGTTAGCGTGAAACCGTCCGCATTCTGACGAGATGTAATATTTCTTTCACGCTGTCTTACATATAACTTTCAGATAAACATGAATAATTTTCGTGTTTTGCTTAAGCAAAACAAAAAGCGTTCAGCTTTTTAGAAAATTTACGCGTGAAACCGTCCGCATTCTGACGCGATCAAATTAATCTTTCACGCTGTCTTACATATAACTTTCAGATAAACATGAATAATTTTCGTGTTTTGCTTAGGCAAAACAAAAAGCGTTCAGCTTTTTAGAAAATTTACGCGTGAAACCGTCTGCATTCTGACGAGATGTAATATTTCTTTCACGCTTTTTTCAGAATTTAATAAAAAACAGATGAATGACGGGAATTCACCTGCGTTCATCTGCCGGATTATTGACTTTTAAGAAGATCTTTAAGCGTTTGCGGAAGAGGTCACGCAGCACCTCCGCCTTTCCGGAGCTTAAATTACCGAGCTTAAGGAAAAGCAATGGGCGCCGTCCGGCACAGCCAAACGGCGCCGCCTTATCAAAGCTCTCAGTGAGTCAGCCTTACTCTTCCTTTTGCGCGCCTTCTCTTCAGCACCTTTCTTCCGTTAGAGGTCCTCATCCGCTTGCGGAAGCCGTGCTCCTTTTTTCTCTGACGCTTTTTCGGCTGGTAAGTTCTCAGCATTCGCCGCACCTCCGTTCCCTGATTTATTGCATACCTTGTCCGTCTTAAAAACGGTACGCGAGTATTGCGGTCATATCATAATCAATATTATATACAATTATTCCCCGCTTGTCAAGAGTTTTTTCGTTTTTCTCTTGCCTTATGTGGGGTAAAAAAATGTAAATTTTCAGTTAACATTACTTCTTTATCTTGTATTATATATTAATATATGTTATAATATTTATAATTGTTATATTTAGACTTAGTTTAATATTTAAAACCGGAAAGGTCCCTTCTGTAAAAAAGAAAGGAAAAAAGAAAAACCGATATGCAGGAACTCGACGAAATATGGCTCCTTGTTCTCGAGGAGCTTAAGAAAAAACATTCCGAGACCTTTATTTCCTTATGGATAAGCGATCTTAAGCTTATTTCGCTGACGGATACATACGCTAAATTTTATATTCAAAGCGATTTCAAGCGAGAAATGCTGGAAAAAAAACACTCCGAGACTGTCAAAGAAGCGCTTGAGGCGGTCATAGGCTACAAGGTCGCTCTTTATTTTACCTCGGATGAAAACTCAAAACAGCCGGAAACGGAGCAAAAGGCGGACAGTCCGGCACCGGAAGCGCCCGCCTCTGACGAACCGGAGACCTATAAACCCGCCGCCTCAGCCGCGGCGGATACGGTTTTATCAGAAAAGGACGAAGAAGAACACAGACCCGTGGCGCCGCCTCTCGGAGACGTCTCGCACGCTTCTGAGTATACCTTTGACAATTTCATAGTAGGATCCTCGAACAAGTTCGCTTATGCCGCCTGTACCGCCGTAGCCCAGAGACCGGCGCACTCATATAATCCGCTTTTCATCTACGGACCGAGCGGACTCGGGAAGACTCATCTGCTGTACGCGATAACAAACGAGGTAAAGAAAAACAATCCGGATTACATTATCATCTACGTAAAGGGCGAGGAATTCACGAACCAGATGATCGAGAGCATAAGCCACGGCACTACGGTCAAATTCCGGGAAAAGTACAGAAAAGCGAATGTGCTGCTGATCGACGACGTTCACTTTATCGCCGGAAAGGAATCCACACAGGAGGAGTTTTTCCATACCTTTAACGACCTCTATGAGCACAAAAAACAGATAATTCTGACCTCGGACCGCCCGGTAAAGGATATACAAAAGCTTGAGGAAAGGCTTCGCACCAGATTTGAATGGGGACTTACAGCCGATATACAGCCGCCGGATTTTGAGTTAAGAATCGCTATAATGAAGAAAAAGGCGGAGGCTATGGGAAGTCCGTTTCCGAACGACGTACTGGAGTTTTTAGCCGAAAAGCTGACCCAGAATATCCGTCAGATGGAGGGAGCTATAAAAAAGATAATAGCCTACAGCTTTTTAAGCGGGGAAAGCATCAGCGTACCGCTGGCTACCTCATGCATATCCGATCTGCTTACCGCGGGCGGTACAGTCAAGGTAACGCCGGAAAAGATAGTCGCTAAGGTAGCCGCTAAATACGGAGTTGACCCTGACGACATCTACAGCAAGAAAAAAGCCAACGATATCTCCCGCGCAAGGCATATATGCATATACCTTTTAAGAAAAATTTCCGACCTTTCATACCCGAATATAGGAAAGCTTCTTAACCGCGACCATTCCACGGTCATGTCTTCTTATAAAATAATGGAGCAGGAGATAAAGCTTGATTCCTCGTTTGAAATAGAGATAAACGATCTGATCAAAGAGATAACCACACAGGGATATTAGCGTGAAAGTTATATTTCATCACGTCAGAATGCGGACGGTTTCACACTTAAATTTTCTTGCGAAAATTTTTCATGTTTATCTGAATGTTTTATGTAAGATAGCGTGAAAGTTATATTTCATCACGTCAAAATGCGGCCGGTTTCACGCTTAAATTTTCTAAAAAGCTGAACGCTTTTTGTTTTGCTAAAGCAAAACACGAAAATTTTTCATGTTTATCTGAACGTTATATGCAAGACAGCGTGAAAGATTAATTTGATCACGTCAGAATACGGATTGTTTCACGCTTAAATTTTTTTGCCTAAGCAAAACGCGAAAATTTTTCATGTATGTTTGAGTTACAACGGCGGCATGGAGAACGATATACCGGACGGATTTAAACAGCTAAGATACGGTTTTTAACAGCTTATCCACAGAAAATGTACAAGCTTATAAACAAAATTTTCCGTATTTTCCACATACCTTAAACCACGCGCCAAGCGGAGAAAACCGGTATTTCCACATATTCCCCAGCCCTCTAATACTACTACATCTACTACTACTGCTAAAAAAATTTTAAATTTGATTTGAAACTTCGAAAAATCACGCACTTTCAGTATATAAACTTTCAAGAACTTCTCTGAAAAAGGATTGAGTCTGATTTAATCAGCCGAGTTTCCTTCGCGCTCCGCTGAAGCATGGAGAAGACGGAGACGGCGATGGGACAAAGCCGCCTGAATCCGAATGTAATCCCCTGTAAGAAAAGTTTTTGGGAAGTTTTATACGTGAAAGATATGTTTCATCGCGTCAGAATGCGGACGGTTTCACGCGTAAATTTTTTTGCCTAAGCAAAACACGAAAATTTTGGAGGATAATTATGAATGTGACATTTGAAAAAAGCGCGCTTGCCGAGGCGATATCGCCTCTTATGGGCGCGGTCTCAGCTAAAAACACAATAGCCGCAGTCGAGGGTATACTTATGACGACGAGCGGAGACGACGCCTGCGTACTTACCTCCTTTGATCTTGAAAAGGGCTTCAGGACAAGGGTACCCGCCAAGGTAAGGGAATCCGGGAGCTATATAATAAACGGAGGACGTCTGAACCAGATAATACGCACCATGCCGGAGGGAGAGCTGAACATATCGGTGGACAACCGTCTGACGGTAAAGATAAAGTCCGGACATTCAGAGTTTGAGCTCAGCGCGATGGAGGGCTCGGATTTTCCGACACTGCCGGAATTCAGAAGCGACCTTAAATTTTCAATACCTCAGGGAGTTCTCAGAAGCATGATAGTGAGGACCTCCTTCGCGGTCGGTCAGAACGAGGGAAAAGCGGTGCTCAACGGCGCGTTTTTCAGCTTCGGAAAGGACGGTATGAAGGTCGTGGCATGCGACGGAAACCGGCTGGCGGTCAGGGAGCGGGAATGTGAGATAAAGGGTATAGACGACTCAGGCGAAAGAACGGACGTAAGCTTTGTTCTTCCTTTCAAGACGCTGGGAGAGCTGCTGAAATTACTTAAGGACGACGAAAAGGAAATATCCGTAACCGTTACAAGAAGAAACGCGGTCTTTGAGTCGGAGGGAATACTTTTCTTTTCAAGACTTATAGAAGGGGAGTATGTGAATTACAACAAATTCATTCCCTCCTCAAGTAAAATAACCGCGGTGGCGGAGACAGAGGCGTTTATAAGAAGTCTTGAGAGAGCCTTTCTTGTTTCCGAGGACAGGACCCTGGGTCAGACAAAGAGCTACGTTAAATGCACCTTCAGGCCGGGAGTGCTTGAGATATCTTCCGTTTCCGCCAACGGAAGAGTGTACGACGAGACCCCGGTAAGCGGAGTGGAGGATGATATAGAGATAGGCTTTAACTGTCGTTATCTGCTCGAGGCGCTCAGGGCATGCGGCACGGAGAAGGTAAAGTGTGAAATGAACACTCCTCTTTCCTGCATGGTAATCCGCCCCACCGAGGATATACCGGACGAAAGCTTTCTTTATCTCGTTCTTCCGATAAGAATGAAGGACTGATATAAGGTATTTGCTTCGGTTATTATGTACTGTAAAAAAATAGAATGCGAAGGCTACCGCAATATAGAAAAGGCTTCCCTTGAGTTAAGCCGGGACGTAAACGTGTTTTTCGGGGACAACGCCCAGGGAAAAACCAATATTCTTGAGGCAATATATTATTTCGCGTGCGGGAAAAGCTTCAGGGGAGCCAGAGACAGAGAGCTGATCTCTTTTGACAGGGAGCACGCCCGGTTAGAGCTTGATTTTGAGGATAAGGACAGGGAAAGACGTCACGAGGTAAGGCTTCACCGTCAGGGAAGACGGGAATGCTTTATGGAGGCGATCAGAACGCCGCGTATCAGCGAGTTTGTCGGACGCTTCAGAGCGGTGCTGTTCAGTCCGGAGCATCTGTCTATAGTAAAGGACGGTCCCTCCGAGAGGAGACTTTTTGAGGACATAGCCATCTCACAGCTTTATCCGGCGTATATGGCCTCGCTGTCAAGATATAACAAAATACTGTCTGAGCGGAACGCGCTGCTGAAGGAGCCGGAGGCGTTTTCTTTCAAAGGAATGCTGACCGTGCTTTCGGAGCAGCTCGCAAGGGAGGGCGCGTTTATCTCGGAGCACAGACGAAGGTACACGGAAAAGCTTTCGGAGATAACGGCGGATATAGTGGCCGACATGACCTGCGGCCGGGAAAAGCTGTCGATAGATTATCCCTGCTTCAAAACGGAAAACGACTACAGAGAGCTTCTCTTATCTAATACGGAAAAAGAGCTGAGGGCAGGCGGAACGCTTTACGGCATCCATAAGGACGATATGCCGGTAACGCTGAACGGAAGCGACGCGCGGGTGTACGCCTCTCAGGGACAGCAAAGAAGCATTGCGCTCGCGATGAAGCTTGCCGAGGGGGAAATATCAAGGATAGTAACCGGCGAATATCCGGTGTTCCTTCTTGATGATATACTCAGCGAGCTTGACCGGAGCAGAAAGGAATACGTGCTTTCCGGATTTGACGGCAGACAGGTTATAATAACCTGCTGCGAGGATATACCGGAGCTGAAGGCGAGCGTTTTCCGGGTTAAAAACGGCAAAATAGAGAACTAAGCATAGATATTTTAGCTTAATATAAATGCCAGAAAAGTTTTTGCCCAGCTTTTTTCAAAAAGCCGGAATGCCAGAAAAGTTTTTGCCCGGCTTTTTTCAAAAAGCCGGAATGCCAGAAAAGTTTTTGCCCGGCTTTTTGAAAAAAGCCGGAATCATATCTGTTTGAGTCGCCTGTGGCGACATAAGGTGATTTTTATGTATATAAGCATAGGTCCGCTGATAACGATAAAAAAAGAAGATATAGTAGGTATATTCGATCTCGATACAGCAGCGGCAACGAAAGCGACAAAGGATTTTCTGGTATCCTGTGAGAAGAAGGGCGGTACCGTCTCGGCTCTGTCCCCCGGGGAACTTCCGAAATCCTTTATACTTACAAGAAGCGGAAAGGTGTACTTTTCACAATACGCGGCAAGGATACTGAGGATAAGGGCAAAGAAGCTTAAGAACCTTTTTTGAAAAAAATGTTCTTAAGAATCTCCCAAAAACTTCTCTTAAATCACAGAAAAGTTCTTGAAGTTCCAAGAAATTTCTTACAAGAAGCTTCTTGGCTGTACTATAGAAAGGAAAAGCAAAACATGGAAGAAAAACAGCAGTATGACGAAAATCAGATACAGGTGCTCGAGGGACTGGAAGCGGTAAGAAAACGTCCGGGAATGTACATCGGCACAACCTCGCTCAGAGGACTCCATCACCTTGTATACGAAATAGTCGATAACTCTATAGACGAGGCGGTGGCGGGCTACTGCACCGAGATAACGGTAATTCTGCATAAGGACGGAAGCGCGTCGGTCAGGGATAACGGACGCGGTATACCCCAGCATACGCACGTTACCGGAAAACCGACTCCGGAGGTCGTCTTTACGGTCCTGCACGCGGGAGGAAAATTCGGCGGAAGCGGATATGTCATTTCCGGGGGACTTCACGGGGTCGGGGCGTCGGTCGTCAACGCTCTCTCCGAGTGGCTTTACTACGAAGACAGCCGGGACGGTAAGGTATATTGCCAGAAATTCTGCCGCGGAAGGGTGAGTGAAGAATATACTCTTAAGGGAGAGACCACGGAAAGCGGTCTGTACGTAAGATTCATGCCTGACGGAGAGATATTCGAGGATCTGAATTTTGATTACGAGGTACTGCTGAACCGACTCAGGGAACAGGCGTTCCTCAACGCCGGAGTTAAAATCATTTTCCGGGACGAGAGAGGCGAGGAGCCTGTTGAGAACGTTCTTCATTATGAGGGAGGTATTACCAGCTTTGTATCGTATCTCACGGGAATAAAGCACTGCGACAGCATTCATCCGGAAGTTATATACATGAAGGCTCAGAACGGCGTCAGCACCGCCGAGGTGGCACTTCAGTACAATGACTCGTATACAGATACCATAATGACGTTCGCCAACAATATAAACACCGTAGAGGGCGGTACGCACGAAACGGGCTTCAAGACCGCGCTTACCAAGGTTATAAACGAGTACGGACGCAAGTACGGCATACTCAAGGACAACGATAAGAACCTGAGCGGGGAGGACACGCTGGAAGGGATCTGCGCGGTGGTGTCGGTGAAGCTTCAGGACGCGCAGTTCGAGGGACAGACAAAATCAAAGCTCGGAAACAGTGAGATGAGGACAATGGTAAATAACCTTGTCACGACAAAGCTTTCCGAGTATTTTGAGGAGAATCCGTCGGCGGCAAGGGCGATACTCGATAAGACGCTTGCCGCCTCAAGGGCGAGAGAAGCGGCGAGAAAGGCAAGAGAGGCGGCAAGAAGGAAAAGTCCTCTTGAGAGCGCTTCTCTGCCCGGAAAGCTATGGGACTGTCAGGAAAAGCGCGTGGAGCTTACTGAGCTGTATCTGGTCGAGGGAAATTCCGCCGGAGGCTCGGCAAAGGACGGAAGAAATTCCCGCTTTCAGGCTATCCTGCCCCTGAGAGGAAAAGTACTCAACGTGGAGAAGAGCCGGCTTGAAAAGGTATACTCAAACCAGTCTCTTATTCCGATCATTCAGTCTATCGGCTGCGGTATAGGGGAAGAGTTCGACATGAGCCGTCTCCGTTACGGAAAGATAATCATAATGGCGGACGCGGACGTCGACGGCTCTCACATCCAGATACTTCTGCTGACGTTTTTCTACAGACATATGAAAAAGCTGATTGAGGAAGGCCATATCTATCTCGCCATGCCTCCTCTATATAAGATAACCAAGGGCAAGAGCGGGAATGTACGCTACGCCTATTCGGACGAGGAAAGAGACGCTATCATAGCCGAGCTGGGAGGAGATAAGGTAGAGGCGGACAGATACAAGGGTCTCGGTGAAATGAATCCGGAGCAGCTGTGGGAGACCACCATGGACCCCGCCACGCGGACGCTGAAGCAGGTCACAATAGAGGACGCGATTATCTGCGACGAGGTGTTTTCGCTGCTGATGGGCGACAAGGTCGAGCCGAGGAGAGAGTTTATCGAGGCGAACGCCAAATATGTTTCAAATCTAGATATCTGAGTTAAAGCTTCCCAAAGTCGGAGACGGCGATGTGATATCACGCTTAATCAAACCAAAATATGTTTTCCTCAGGATTTTAAAGCTGTTTTTTTACAAAAAAGAATGAGCTTTTCCACAGGTTTTCTGTATGTTTAAAAGTTTTCCACAGGCTGTGGAATGTTTTGTGGAAAACTTCTTGAAAATTGCTATATCAAAAGAAATTATTTGCTGTGTTTTCCACATTTCCACAACCCCCTGTTGATTTATCAGCCCATATCACGTAAGAATAAACCCTCTTTTTCCGTAATCGCTCGAAATTTGTGGATTTTTTGATGTGGATAAGCCTCAAAAACAACTTTTGACTTGTGTAAAACAGTGGAAAACCCACATTTCAAACATAGTTTTCCACAGGCTGTGGCGAACCTGTCCAACACATCGAGACGTGGTTTTTGTCGGAGCGCGGCGGGTTGATGTGGAATTTTTGAAACGACCGAAGAATTGAAAAATAAAGCAGAATAGGCTCCGTTTTGGGGTGTGCGATGAAATAACCGGCGTAAAGAAAGGAACGGTCTAACATAAATGGATAAGAAAAAAGACGACAGAAACGAGGACATCGAGTTTAAGGATCAGAAGATCATCCCCGTACAAATGGGAAAGGAGGTCAAAACTTCCTTTATAAACTACGCGATGAGCGTTATAATGGCAAGAGCTCTGCCGGATGTACGTGACGGGCTCAAGCCTGTCCACAGACGCATACTTTACGCTATGTACGAGGATCACCTCACATACGATAAGCCTTTCCGAAAGTCGGCGACCACGGTAGGTAACGTTCTCGGACGCTACCATCCTCACGGAGACACGGCGGTATACGATACAATGGTGCGTATGGCGCAGAGCTTTTCCCTTCGCTATCCGCTTATAGAAGGACAGGGAAACTTCGGCAACATAGACGGAGACGGCGCGGCGGCGTACCGTTATACTGAGGCAAGGATGAGCCGCTTAGCGGACATGATGCTTTCCGATATAGAGAAGGACGTCGTGGATTTTACTCCGAACTTTGATAATAAGCTTAAGGAGCCTACGGTGCTTCCGGCGCGCTTTCCGAATCTGCTTGTAAACGGCTCTATCGGAATAGCGGTCGGAATGGCGACGAATATACCAACGCATAATTTAGGCGAGGTCATAGACGGAACGATATATCTGATGGACAATCCGGACTGCACGGTGAAGGAGCTTATGCAGTTCATAAAGGGACCGGACTTTCCGACAGGCGCTATAATCTGCGGGCAGAGCGGTATCCTTGAGGCGTACGAGACGGGACGGGGACGCATAAGAGTGCGTTCGAGAGCGACCGTAGACGAGGAAAACCGCAGGATAATAGTTACCGAGATACCATATCAGGTTAATAAAGTAACGCTTGTCGAGAGCATGGTTGAATGCCATAAGGATAAAAGAGTGGACGGTATCACCGATATCCGCGATGAGTCCGGCAAGGACGGACTGCGGATAGTTATAGAGTACCGCCGGGATGCCAACGGTCAGGTGCTGCTCAATCAGCTGTATAAGTACACCCCGCTTGAGGATACCTTTGCCGCCAATATGCTGGCGCTGGTGGATAACGTCCCGAAAATTCTGGGACTTAAGGATATGCTGTCGTACTATATCCTCCATCAGGAGGACGTGACGACACGCCGGCTGAAATTCGAGCTTGATAAGGCTCAGAAGGAAGCTCATATTTTCGAGGGCTATAAGATAGCTTCGGATAACATAGACGAGGTCGTGGAGATAATCAAGTCCTCCGACAGCGTATCAGACGCGAAAAACAACCTCTGTCAGCGTTTTTCGCTGACGGAGCCGCAGGCTCAGGCGATAGTCGAAATGACGCTGGGACGTCTTACAGGACTTGAAAGACGCAAGGTAGAGGAAAGACTTGCCAAGCTTTACGCGCTTATAGACGATCTTACCGATAAACTGTCCGACGAGGGAAAGATAAAACAGATAATAAAGGACGAGCTGACGGAGATAAAAAACAAGTTTTCCGACAAGCGGCGCACGGAGATAAGCTTCGGTCTTTCAGATATAGAGGATGAGGATCTGATAGACCGCCATACCTGCGTGATAACCATGACGCACGACGGATATATCAAGCGTATGTCCTCCGAGACATACAGCGCTCAGGGCAGAGGCGGAAAGGGCGTCAAGGGAATAACGACCAAGGAGGAGGACTTTGTTGAAAGCGTCATGGCTGTCGGAAGCCACAGCGATCTTCTGATGTTCACAAGCTCCGGAAAGGTCTTTACAAAGCGCGCCTACCGAATCCCGGAGGCAAGCCGCACCGCAAAAGGTACCAATATAGTGAATCTGCTTGAGCTTTCCGAGGGAGAGCGCGTGACCGCGATGATCGCGGTGGATGAATATCCCGAGGATATGTACCTGTTTATGGTGACAAAGCACGGAGTCGTCAAGCGCACAAGGCTGTCGGAATATGAATATCAGAGAAAGGGCGGAAAGCTCGCGATAGGTCTTGACGAGGGAGACGAGCTGGTCTATGTAAGACGCACGGACGGAAAGGATCAGGTCATTATCGCCACTAAAAACGGCTTTGCTGTGAGATTCGACGAAAACGACGCCAGAGTCATGGGCAGAACGGCGCGCGGAGTGCGCGGCATACGCCTCGGGGACGGAGATTGCGTGGCAGGCGTCGCTTTGGTCAGGGAAGACGCGACTCTGCTGACCGTTACCGCGAACGGCTACGGAAAGAGAAGCCGTTTCGAGGAATTTATGACAAGAAACCGCGGCGGCAAGGGAGTTATCGTACACGGAGTAAATGACAAGACCGGTCCTTTGGCGGCGGTCGCGACGGTCGGCGAGGACGACGACGTGGTTATAGTGTCCGGCGACGGAGTTACCATCAGGACGCACGTTAAAGAGATTTCCGTATACTCAAGAAGCGCGGGCGGAGTTATAGTAATGAGACCCGGCGACGGCGCCGAGGTCTGCTCGATAACCATTGTGCGGGAGACAGAGGACGATTGCGCGGAGGAGGAAAACACCGCTGAGACTGAAAATACCGCTGAGGAGGATGAGATTTAAGTGAAATTTCTGGGTAACCGTAATATAAAAAGGATGATCGCCGTGTTTCTTTTAACAGTGACGGCGGTCTCATCCGGGCTTTTTCTTACCCGGTGCGCCTCAGAGGCTGACAAGGCGGAGGTGCTCGCGGCGTTTAAGGAGCTTTATGAGAAATCGATTGAGATCAACGATTATATTTTCGGAGAGGGGCTGCCGGTCACGGAGAGCTTTGACAGTGATGATGTGAAATCTCCGTATTACGTCGCGGTCTCGGAAAACGCCGAATACAGGACAAGGGAGGAGCTTGAGGCGGCGGTGCTCGATGTCTACTCCTCCGAATATTACGAGTCCGCGCTCAAGGCGGCGCTGTTTGAGGGCTATGAGGACGGAAGCGGTCCGGACCCGAGATACATCACCGACGGAAGCGTGTTCAAGATAGACGCGGGAAACAAGGGAGCCGATACCTCCGGAAGGTTCGATCCGGAGACCGCCGAAATAGTGGATATAAGCGCCTCCTCCGCTTCTGTCAGGGCGACATATACGCGCGCGGGTACGGTCGCGGAGTACACCTTGAGTATGGTAAGGACCGAAAACGGCTGGCGCTTCAACGTCCCGACGTACTGAAACCCTTGAACGCTGATTTGATCTGAGTTAACTTTGACTCTGTCCCGCTTTTAAGAAAAGCTTTTGGGAAGTTTCGCAGAAAAGACAAATCTGATAAATTACAGAAAGGATAACGCAAAAATGGCAAAACAGGCTAAAAAGGAAGCTGCGGCTGTCTCCGCAGACGCGGCGGCGGATAAGAAAAAGGCGCTGGAAACAGCTATCGCACACATAACGAAGGCATACGGACAGGGAACGATCATGAGACTCGGTGAAAACGCGAGAATGCAGGTAAACGCGGTCTCCACCGGTTCCATCATGCTGGACGCGGCGCTGGGTATAGGCGGTGTGCCCAAAGGCAGGATAATAGAGATATACGGTCCCGAATCCTCAGGTAAGACCACGCTCGCGCTGCATGTCGTGGCGGAGGTGCAGAAGGAGGGAGGAACGGCGGCGTTCATCGACGCGGAGCACGCTCTTGATCCCATATACGCCAAAAACCTCGGCGTAAACATAGATGAGCTTTTGATATCCCAGCCGGACAGCGGCGAGCAGGCGCTGGAGGTAACGGAGGCGCTGGTACGATCCGGCGCGGTCGAGGCTGTAGTGATCGACTCGGTGGCGGCGCTTGTCCCGCAGCAGGAAATAGACGGGGACATGGGAGCCTCTCATGTCGGCGCGCAGGCGAGGCTCATGAGTCAGGCAATGCGTAAGCTCTCCGGAGCGGTGGCGAAATCCAACTGCGTCTGCATATTCATCAATCAGCTCCGCGAAAAGGTCGGGGTTATGTACGGTAATCCGGAGGTCACTCCCGGCGGCCGCGCGCTCAAGTTTTACGCCTCGGTCCGTATCGAGGTACGCAAGGGCGAGACGCTCAAAAACGGCTCGGAGATGTACGGAAACCGCGTGAAATGCAAGGTGGTGAAGAACAAGGTCGCTCCTCCGTTCAAAACGGCGGAATTCGATATCCTGTACGGTAAGGGTATCTCCAGGTCAAACGAGGTACTCAGTATGGCTATAGAGCTTGGCATAATTGAAAAGAGCGGCTCATGGTTCTATTACGGCGATAAGCGGCTCGCGCAGGGAAAAGAGAACGCCCGCGCGGTGCTTGAGGAGGATAAGGAGCTTTATAAGGAAATTGAGCAGAAGGTAATAAATTCCGGGGACAAGCTGGATCTTGATATGAAGGAAGATGAAATTTCCGGGGACGACGATGACGACGCGGTGTTCGACGTTAAATTTGAGGACGAGGATAATGCGTAGGAAGCGCGATGAGTCCGGCTGCGAGGAGGAATATATTCCGCACGCCGAGAGGTTGTTTGAGACAGACGACGACGGAGCAATAAACGCCTTTAAGGCACAAGATGTGTCGGATTTCCCCGATGCTGAGGAACCGTTCGCAAAAAACGACCATAATAGTGACAAAAAAAACAGCACGTCGGCTCGGAGATACGCGATGTATCTCGTGTCCGCGACCGTTTGCACAGAACGTAAGCTTATCGATAAGCTGAGAAAAAAGGGAATATATTCTGATTTGGAAATACTGGATGCGCTTGATTATGTTAAAAGCTTCGGGTATATAAACGACCGGCGTCTTGCCCAGATATCGCTGCCGAGGCTTGCCGAAAGGCTCTGGGGAAGGTCGCGTATCTGCCTTTATCTGAAAAGCAAGGGTATTTCACAGGACATTATAGACAGTCTTGATTTTTCGGAAATAGATTTTGCCGGTTACTGCCGCAGACTTGCGGAAAAGAACGCGGGTAAACCGTATTCCAAGCTTATGCGGACTCTGATCAATGCCGGATACACAAGGGATGAAATAAGGGATGCTTTAGGGGATGGCGAATACGAATAATAAGGTCATGTTACCTGATGACGGATAACTGTATTACGCTTTTTGTTTTGCTATGCAAAACACGAAATTTTTATATCTGTTAAAAACCGATTATAACGGTTTTTTTAGCCGCCTATGGCGGTATGAGGCGATTAGCGTGAAAGTTATATTTCATCGTCTCAAAATACGGTGATTTCACGCTTGAATTTTCTTGCGAAAATTTTTCATGTCTATTAAAAACCGATAAGAACGGTTAAAAACCGATTATAACGGTTTTTTAGTCGCCAAAGGCGGCATGAGGTGATTAGCGTGAAAACTAAATTACATCGCATCAATATGCAGGTGATTTCACGCCCAAATTTTCTAAAAAGCTAAACGCTTTTTGTTTTGCTATGCAAAACACGAAAATTTTTCATGTCTATTTTGTGCTGCCTTGGGCAGCATGGAGGATTAATATGAATACAAGTAAGACAAAGATAGGATTTGTTTCGCTTGGCTGCTGTAAGAATCTTACGGATACCGAGGTGATGCTTGCCGAGCTGCGCGAGGCGGGCTACGAAATAACCGGCGAGGAGACCGAGGCGGATATAATTATAATTAATACCTGCGGTTTTATCGAAGAGTCAAAGACGGAAGCGATAGATAACATTCTCGATATCGCGTGGCTTAAGCAGAACGCTTCCCTTAAGGGACTGATAGTCTGCGGATGCCTTGTCCAGCGTTACGGCAGTGAGATAGCTGAGCAGTTTCCGGAGGCGGACGCCATACTCAGCGTCGGCTCGATGCATGAGATAACCGAAGCGGTAAGAGCGGTCGAGGCGGGAGAAAAATATATTTCCCTTAAAGCGCCCGAGGAAGCGGAAATGGGTGGAGACCGTATAGTTACCACACCTTCGGATTACGCCTATTTGAAAATAGCGGAGGGCTGCGACAACCGCTGTACATACTGCGCTATCCCCTTTATCAGAGGGCCGTTTCGTTCAAGACCAATGGAGGAGCTTGTCGCGGAGGCAAAGGACATGGAGGCTCTCGGAATTAAGGAGCTTGTGCTTGTGGCGCAGGATACCACCCGCTACGGTAAGGATCTTTACGGAGAGTACATGCTGGACGAGCTTATCCGCCGTATAACTGCGGAAACCTCGATACCTTGGATACGGGTGCTGTACTGTTATCCGGATAAGATAACGGACGGTCTTTGCCGGGAGTTCAGAGAAAACGACCGTCTGGTGAAGTATATAGACATGCCGATCCAGCATATAAATGACACGGTGCTTCGCCGTATGAACCGAAGCGGAGGAAAAGCGGCGATACTTGATTCCCTCAGAAGGCTGAAGGAGGCTTGTCCGGAGATAACCGTGAGATCAACGGTCATAGTGGGATTTCCAGGAGAGACCGAGGAGCAGTTCGACGAACTGCTTGGATTTCTTAAGGAAGCTAAGCTTGACAGACTCGGGGTTTTTGAGTACTCGAGAGAGGAAGGAACTCCCGCCGCCGATATGAAGCCTCAGGTCTCCAAAGCCAAAAAGGCGGAACGCTGCAGGCTGATAATGGAGCAGCAAAACGCGATAATGGAGGCGCTTGGGGAAAAGCGGATCGGTCACACGGAAAAGCTGCTTGTCGAGGATTACGATCCGGTCTCGGAGGCATATTACTGCCGCAGTCAGGCGGAGGCGCCGGAGGTGGACGGAAAAATATACCTCGTCGGAGCGAGGCGCGACGATTATGCGCCGGGTGATTTTGTCCGCGCGGTAATAGAATCCGCCATAGACTGCGATCTGGTGGCAAAAAAGAATTAAAAAATTTTCGAAGTCTGTGAACACGGCAAGTGGTATAAGGTAAAATATATATCGTATATTGTATAGTACAGAAAGGATTGACCTGAAAAATGAATTTACCGAATAAACTGACATGTCTGAGAATGATAATGATACCGTTTTTTCTGTTTTTTCTGATATTCCCGGGAATTTGTGGTTTTACCGCTTCCCGTATCATAGCGGCGGCGCTGTTCGCGCTTACAGCGTTTACCGATATGCTTGACGGAAAGATAGCCAGAAAATACAATCTTATAACCGACTTCGGTAAATTTCTTGACCCGCTTGCGGATAAGCTGATGGTTTTCGGCGCGATGATAGGGATTATCGTGCTGACATACGAAACGGCTCCTTCGGGCGGGGAAACCTACGCGCTTTTCGCAAAAATATTTTCTTGGGCGGCGTTTATTATAATATTCCGTGAGCTTGCGGTGACGTCTATGCGTATGGTCGTATCTAACAGCGAGGGCATCGTTATCGCGGCAAATATTTTCGGAAAGTTAAAGACCGTGTCACAAATATTAGGTATTATAGTAATATTGGTAGAGCCGATCTTTTGGGACGGATTTGCCGCATCCTATTTCATGACGGCTGTTATGGTTGTAACTACTCTGTTTTCCGGATTCAGTTATTTTAAATCCTACTGGCCATATATAAATTCAAATAAATAACTAAATATTATAAAATTAAAAAGGAGATAAGAAATGGCATTTACTTTTTGTACCAACTGCGGTAAGCGTCTGGACGAAAGCGTAGATAAATGTCCTTATTGCGGTCATCCGAAGGGCGCGGAGCGTACATTCTACAGCTCGGAAAACAACGTTGACCCGGAAAATAACGCTCAGAATCCGAACGCAAATGAACAAAATGTTCATTCCGACGAAAGCGGCGGTCAGGATAACGGACAGAATCCGAACAATCCGTACGGGCAGAACCCAAACAATCCGTACGGGCAGAATCCGAATAATCCGTACGGTCAGAACCCGAATAATCCGTACGGGCAGAATCCGAATAATCCGTACGGGCAGAATCCGAATAATCCGTACGGTCAGAACCCGAACAATCCATACGGACAGAACCCGAATAATCCATACGGACAGAATCCTAATAATCCGTACGGACAGAACCCGAACAACCCCTACGGACGGAATCCCAACAACCCTTACGGTCAGGGAAACTACACTCCTCCTCCGTACGGCGGACAGTTCAGACGCCCCCAGACACAGCAAAGACCTCTTAGCGTGGGGCTGCTGGTGTTCTCAATAATCAATATTGTGTCCGGCTGCTGCTGCGTCGGCTCGATATTCGGTATAATCAGCCTTATTTTTACGCTCAGCGCGCGTGATGCCGCTACCGACGAGGATGAGATAAAGAAAAAGAAAACCGCGCTCGTTCTTAATATTTTCGGTATTATTATTTCGGTACTCACTGTCGTCGTTTATTATGTGGCTCTGATAAACGGTCTGATTGACGCTGAATTCTACTATTACATTCAATAAAAAAGAATTAAAGGGGGCTGTCGCAAAAGCATTATAAGATGCGAGAGCGGCAGCTCTCTCATTCCTGTTTGCACAGGGAGCGGCATTCAAAACAAAAAAAGCCTCTGTTGGAGGCAATATTAAGGACGACAAAAGAGC
>CALYAD010000014.1 GCA_944393415.1 uncultured Clostridia bacterium
TCTGTTTCTCATTGCTGTATAATATCCTTGCTTTCTTGTATGTTGTTTTTGGTAATTCAATTATACAACAAAGCAAGCGGTTGTTCAATACCTTTCGGTAAAGATCAACCGCTTTTTTGCTCTTTGGAGGGCTCTTATTGCGACAGCCCCTTAACGCTTATTTTGCAGGTTTTAAAAGCAGTTATTCAAGCTCGAACGCGCCGGTATATAACTGATAGTACGTACCGTGTTCCGCGATGAGTTTTTCGTGGTTTCCGCGCTCTATGATCCTTCCGTGGTCGAGTACCATTATAACGTCTGAATTCATAATAGTCGAAAGCCTGTGGGCAATTACGAACACGGTTCTTCCTTCCATCAGCTTATCCATACCTCTCTGAACTATTGCCTCGGTTCTGGTATCGATAGACGAAGTAGCCTCGTCGAGTATCATTACCGGAGGATCGGCTACAGCCGCGCGCGCAATGGCAATCAGCTGTCTCTGTCCCTGTGAAAGGTTAGAGCCGTTATTGGAGAGCTCGGTATTGTAACCGTCCGGAAGTCTTGTGATAAAATCGTCCGCGCCGGACAGCTTCGCGGCGGCGATACAATCCGCGTCGCTTGCGTCAAGCCTTCCGTAACGTATATTATCCATTACGGTGCCGGTGAACAGATTTGTATCCTGAAGCACGATGCCAAGCGAGCGGCGAAGATCGGATTTCTTTATTTTATTTATATTTATCCCATCGTAGCGTATCTTTCCGTCCGCTATATCGTAGAAACGGTTTATCAGGTTTGTAATGGTCGTTTTCCCGGCGCCGGTAGCCCCTACGAATGCGACCTTCTGCCCGGGCTCAGCGTAAACGGTAACGTCATGCAGCACCGGCTTACCGGGCTCGTATTCAAAGTCCACGTTAAACATGCGCACATCTCCCGCAAGCGGAGTATAGGTCAGGCTTCCGTCCCCGTGGGGATGCTTCCAAGCCCATTTTCCTGTGCGTTCGGAAACCTCCTTAACATCGCCGTTTTCGCTAATCTCGGCGTTGACCAGAGTAACATAACCGTCGTCGGCCTCCGGTTTTTCATCCATAAGCGCAAATACTCTTTCCGCTCCCGCTACGCCCATTACTATCGAGTTTATCTGCTGTGATACCTGATTTATATTTCCCGTAAACTGCTTTGTCATATTCAGGAATGGAACCAGTACGCTGATGTCGAACGCAAGTCCGGAGATACTCAAGTTAGGAAGTCCGGAAAGCAGGAAGAGTCCGCCGGACATCGCGATTATAACATAGAGTATATTTCCTATATTCATTATTATAGGACCGAGTGTATTGGCGTAAGCGTGTGCACGGTAGCTGTCCTCGTACAAAGCCTCATTTATTTTATCGAAGTCCGCGTTGCTTTCCTCTTCATGGCAAAAGACCTTTATTACCTTCTGTCCGTTCATCATTTCCTGGATGAAGCCTTCCGCGCGTCCCATGGATTTTTGCTGACGGATAAAATACTTAGCCGAGCCTCCGCCGATCCTTCCGGATACGAATATCATCGCGACGACCCCAAGTAAAAGCACCAGCGTCATCCAGATACTGTAATATATCATTATCGCAAGCACGCTGACTACTATTACGACAGAGTT
Source organism: uncultured Clostridia bacterium (assembly GCA_944393415.1). Taxonomy (GTDB): domain Bacteria; phylum Bacillota; class Clostridia; order Oscillospirales; family CAG-272; genus SIG673. The sequence goes on from CALYAD010000014.1 coordinate 1,616, forward strand.
GAGCAGAGCGGGAAGCGCTTGTGAGACAAGCTCTCGCATCGCGTCCGTGTCATTCGTATAATAGCTCATTATATCGCCGTGCTTGTTTGTGTCAAAATATCTTATCGGCAGATTCTGCATTCCGTCGAACATAGCGCGGCGCAGCTTACAGAGAAAGCCCTGTGTTATATACGCCATAAGCTGAGTGTAAAGGGTAATGGCGAATATCGATATGACGTACAGAGTTACAAGAATTATCAGAAGAGGAATTATCTCCTTGGACGCGGATTCCCAGTTTCGGCTGACATACCAATCCTCAATAATTGAGATCACTTTTTGCGTGAAAACTGACGGAATTGCCGCCGTTATAGCGGAGATGATAATGCACAGTCCCGTCAGAGGAAGCAGAACCGGATAGTATCCATAGAGCATTTTCAGGATACGTGCCAATACGTTTTTATTTATCTTTCTTTTGTATTTACTCATTTTCGCTTCCTCCTTTCACCTGCTGAGTAAAGACCTCGCGGTAAATCTCACTATTTTCGAGCAGCTCGTCGTGAGTACCCATATCGGCAATACGACCGTTTTCCATTACGATTATAAGGTCGGCATCCTGTACCGAGGCTACCCTCTGAGCTATAATTATTTTGGTGGTTTCCGGAATATAGGACCGGAAGCCGCTTCTTATAAAGGCGTCGGTTTTGGTATCGACCGCAGAGGTGGAATCGTCAAGAATAAGTATTTTCGGCTTTTTGAGAAGCGCTCTCGCAATACAGAGGCGCTGCTTCTGACCGCCGGACACGTTGGTTCCGCCCTGCTCTATCCAAGTGTCGTATCCGTTCGGGAAGCTCTTTATGAAATCATGAGCCTGAGCGAGCTTGCACGCCTCAACCAGCTCCTCGTCGGTGGCATCCTTATTGCCCCATCTGAGGTTTTCGGCGATAGTTCCGGAAAACAGAAGATTTTTTTGAAGCACCATCGCCACGGATGAACGGAGGGTTTCGATATCATATTTTCTGACGTCCACTCCGCCGACCCTGACAACACCTTCGGTAGCGTCATATAATCTGGGAATGAGCTGTACCAGAGTGGATTTGCTTGATCCCGTACCGCCTATTATGCCTATCGTCATTCCGGACTTGATGTGCAGATCTATTCCGGAAAGTGCGAATTTTTCCGCTTTTTTAGAATACTTGAAGCTTACGCCGTCAAAATCCACCGAGCCGTCCTTGACGGACATGACCGGATTTTCCGGATTTTTCAGGGCCGGTTCTTCGCAGAGCACCTCATATATACGCCTCATGGATTCAGCTGACATAGTAAGTATTACATATACCATGGAAAGCATCATCAGCTGCATAAGTATCTGCATTCCATAAGTCAGCATTGCGGATATCTGACCGACGTCTATCTGTGTTCCGCCGCTTTCTATGGTCATTTTAGAACCGACAAAAAGCACAAAGACCATATTGAAATACAGGCAGATCTGCATTATAGGTCTGTTGCAGGCGATTATGCGCTCCGCGTGAGTAAAATCCTTACGTATGTTTTCCGCGGATTTCCCGAACTTTTCCTTCTCATAATTTTCTCGGGAAAAGCTTTTTACAACGCGCATGGCCATTACGTTTTCCTCTATTGATTCATTCAGTCTGTCATACTTCTTAAAGACTTTGTGGAACGCAGGCATAGCCTTGCGTCCGATTATAAAAAGACCGAAGGCAAGAACAGGGATCACAATTACGAATGCCGTCGCCAGCGCTCCTCCCATAACATATGCCATTACCACGGAAAAAATAAGCATCAGCGGCGCTCTGATGGCGGTCCTGATTATCATCATGAACGACATCTGCACATTCACAATATCTGTCGTCATACGCGTAACGAGAGAAGCCGAGGAATATTTATCTATATTTTCAAATGTATAGGTCTGAACCTTTTTGAAAACATCGTGCCTCAGGTTTTTCGCGAATCCCGCCGACGCTTTGGCGCAGGTAAATCCCGCAAGTCCACCGCAGGCAAGCGAAAGACAAGCCATTACCGTAAGGATTATACCTGTCCTTACAATGACTCCCATATCCACACCGCCTTTTATCTTATTGACCATATCAGCGGTAATAAACGGTATGAAGGTTTCGATTATCGCTTCACCTATTATAAATATCAGCGTAAGCAACGTCGGTTTTTTGTATTCTCTTACACATTGCGCAAGCCTTCTGTACATTGCTTGAAAATTCCTTTCTGAGTATTTCGATCGTTTAAGAGTAGCCGTTTTAAAACTGTCAGATCGCGTCTTACATAAAATATGCAATGTTTCTATTATATACTTATTTTTTTTATATGTCAAGTAGAGAAAAAAATGTTTTTAAAGTTTTTGTTAAACAGCTTGAATTGCTGGAAGTTTTTGCTCAGTCAAACGAAATATATAGTTAAAGGACTGTCGCGCGCACTGATACCGGTGCGGAGCAACAGCCCTTTAAACATAGCTCAGACTAAAATCCTCAGAACTTTTCCTTCATATTACTACGATACGATCCTGAGCTTTGGCATATGAATCTCCCACTGTCCCATTAAGATTGTCTACTATATAGGTAATCAGTATCTGATAATCCAACATTCCTTCGTTCAACGTCAAATTGTTGTCCATAAACATATTCAGTCCGTCTCCTCCCTGCTTAATGAGGTAATTATGGGACGCTACGGTATATGTTCTCTCCGGATCTATCGGAACATAGCTGCCGTCCTCCTGTAATATCAGGACATCCTTTACCCGCCGGTTTTCTCCGCAGGATACGAACATCCCCACCTCGTCAAGCTCCACAGTAGACTCCACGGATGTGTCAATGGTATAGCGCAGCCCCGATACCTGTAAAAAGCCGCCGTTTTCTCCCACCGCGTTTTCGCCGTCTACGGCATCCGCCAGAACCGAACGGCTCGCCATTTCAAGCGCATCAAGTATTTCCTGACCGGTAGCTTCCGCTACACACAGCGTGTTGCCGTATGGATGGACGTCCAAAATATCCCCGTAGGTTATGTCCCCGGCATGAAGATCCGCTCGAATCCCTCCGCCGTTTACAATAGCGATATCCGCGCCCGAGACCGCCCGGTAAGCATCCGCGCAGAAATCACCCAGATTAGTCTCCCTGTTCCGGATCAGTCTAATACCCGTTTCCGAGACCGTGGTCAGCGATACATCCGTATGGGCCACCACGCGCTCCAGATCAGCCTCGTACAGATTTTGAATATCCTTAATACAGGCATCGGTTTTTTCATCACGTACCGGGTAATCGCCGATCAGACCCACATTAATATTCCCGCTTGGGGTAATGACAAGCTGTCCGATGTTATTCAGAGCAGTGCCGGTGGATGAAAGCAATACGTCCTCCCCGTCCTTGTTTTTAAGTATATCACATGGTATGACACTGTGGGAGTGACCGTCAAGCACCACGTCGATACCGTTTGTTCCGGAGATAAGGTCGGAGGAACGGAACGGTGAGGACGCCTCGTCGTCTCCCAAATGCGCCAGAGCAACCACATAATCCGCCCCTTCTTTAAGACATTCATCCACGGTTTTCTGCACCTGAGCATATAACTCCTCACCGCTTCCGCCGTAAAAGTCATAAATGTACTCACCTGACTCATTCATAAAATAAGCGGGCGTTGACTTTACTATGCTCTCCGGGGTTGAAATTCCCACAAAGGCGACCTCTACGTCTCCGTATTCAACTATTTCATACGGCTTCAAGGCCGCCGCGGCGTTTTCACCGCTTCCGTTATACCTGATATTACAGCCGAGATATTGAGCGTCGGAACGCTCCAGCAGCGCGGCGAGCTGTTCCATGCCGTAATCAAACTCATGATTTCCTAAAACGGCAAAGTCGTATCCCACCTCATTCATAATATCAACCAGATACTCTCCTTGTGACACAGTGCCTATAGTGCTTCCCTGCAAAGCGTCCCCGCAGTCCACTAAAGTTACATATTCTGTTTTCCCAAGTATCCATTCCTTATATGCCGAAAGCCCGGCATAGCCTATGTCTGTATCTACCGCGCAATGAACGTCGTTTGTATATAAAATATAGATGTCCTGTGGCGGCTCTTTGGAGGAACATGCGCTAAGCAGCGGCGAAAGCAATATTACAACCAAAAAGACAGAAGTAAATCCCCGCAGTTTCTTTTTCATACAATAATCCCTAACCTTCCTTCGATAAATACCTCAGCGGCCGCCGATTTGAATTAAAAAAGACCGTCGGCAGCTTTTTACGCTTTTGCTTCTTTCCGTTTCATCCCTGACTCCCCGTAATACGTTTCGCCTGTGTCACTTACCGAAAGGATCAAAAAATTCTTCCCCACTGCCGTATTCCAAAGCATCGCAGGCAGGAGCCTTGACAATATGCAAGCCCAAATTCCGCCCGCCTGTGCAGCCGCCGCAGACGGAAAAATACGATGACCTTTCATTGCCATGATCTCTTTTCCCGCACAGCTCATCCCGTCGGCGCTGCATACTTTTGTCAAAAGGTTCAAGCCGCAGCTGAATCGTTACAGCTTACGGGTCAACAGATTCCAAGTACTCCTGATAATAGGCTCTTGCTGCGGAAGCTTCACCGCGGATACAGTGTCAACCAAAAGCATAAGACTTATCCGCTCCCTGTTTCCTCCGCTTCAGGCACAGCATCGTAATATCGTCAAACTGGGAAGCCTCTCCCACAAACCGGTCTATATCCGCCTTGACTTCCAGGAGCAGATGTTCCGGCGAGGCATCCGGCACACTGTTTAAGGCGTTTAGCATACGTTCAGTACCATACTGGATATTTTCAGCGTTTGTCGCCTCAGCCACGCCGTCTGTATAAACAAACAGCGCATCTCCTTCACCTAACTGCAACTCATATTCCCGATACCTCGAATTCTCCATGCCCGCCAGAACAAAGCCGTGTTTATCTTTAAGCAGCCCAAAGCCTTCGTCTCCCCGTTTGACTGCCGGATATTCATGTCCCGCATTAGATGCGGTCAGTCTTCCGGTTGAGATCTCATAAACTCCGAACCATACCGTGACAAACATATCTTCCTTATTGTTCTCACAGAGCTGATCGTTTACCTTTTCAAGCACCGCCCTTGGGCTGAGACCGGCTTGTGAGGCGTTCTTGAGAAGGGTCTTGGCAATAACCATAAACAGCGCCGCCGGCACACCTTTTCCGGACACGTCCGCCATGACCAGAGCCAGGTGATCGTCGTCTATCAGAAAGAAATCATAGAAATCTCCACCAACCTCCTTTGCGGGATCCATAGCAGCGTATATATCAAACTCCTTGCGTTCCGGAAAAGCCGGAAAAATACACGGCAGCAAATCGCGCTGAATGTGACTGGCTACGTTCAGTTCCGCAGATATACGCTCCTTTTCGCGATTGTCGGTCTCCTGCCGGCGTAAAAGTGAATGAGTGCGTCCGGATAATGTAATACCTATCAAATAAACTATAACAAGAATGGCCGCCCGGGGAATATAGTAAAAATTAAACACTCGCAGCAGAATATTGTCTCCTCTTGCCGCCGCTTCACGAATAAACTCCGCTCTTTGCGCGATCCCTTCCAGTACCTCGCTGCTGCGCATCATATTGGCATCCCATACGCCGGCATACAGACCGATATAAATCGAACACAGCATGCAAACCAATACGCCTGCCAGCGTGAAATGCGTAAAGCGGGGTGAATAATAATGACAGGACAGAACAATGGGACACGCCCATGCCAGTACCATTTGCACAGTCAAGGTTGACGACAGGATAGCGATCCCCAGCATAAAGCAGCACATCATTACATATTTAAGCTTACGGCGCCTGTTTTTCCACACACGTTCGAGCAGTGACGGGAGCAGAAACAGCAGAACGCCTGCCGGCATGGCAATATTCATGAGCAGCTCATCCACGATAAAAAAGCCAAAAATATTCAGCACCCACATTAAAAGCGCCACGCCCGCCGCTACCGACAGACAAAAAGCGGTATAGCGGTTTGCGTCCTGCTCGTTGACCTCAAATATGGTCGGGGTCTCTTCAGCGCGCATCGGACTGCCACCCCTTTTTTATTGTCAGTATATTAAACCCGTCCGCGTATTCATAAGCGATCTCATCCATTGTTTTTTTGACCATAAAGATCCCCAGTCCGCCTATATCACGTTCCTCCGCGGAAAGGGTTATGTCCGGGTCCTCTCTTCCGGTAGGATCATACGGTCTGCCGTTGTCCGCGAATCGAAGCACCACACGGTCGTCCTCCGCTTCGCAGCTCACCGAAACCGAGGTAGCGCCGCTGTAGCGCGCGATATTTGAAAAAATCTCGTCCGCCGCCACGTTTACCTGCGAAATGACTTTTATCGGAGCCCCGTGCTCGGTCAAACACTCCTCCAAAAACGCCGTGACATCATCCAGGCTTTCAAGATTCGGCGCAACATTAAGCCTTTTTACGCTGTCGGATTTAAGATCCTTTACCTTAAGCGCCAGCATAGTGATATCGTCAAACTGAGGCGCTTCCCCCACAAAATCGTCAATATCAGCCTTTACCAGATGCAGCAGCTCCTCCGGGCTGGCGTCTTCCTTTTTGTTCAATGCCTCAAGCATCCTTTCCGTACCGTACAGGACGTTATTTGCATCGGTAGCTTCCGCCACTCCGTCGGTATAGACAAACAGCGTATCGCCGGCCTTCAGCTCAATTTCATACTCACGGTAGTGCGCCCCCTCCATGCCGGCGAGCACAAAGCCGTGTTTATCCCGAAACAGCTCAAATCCACCCTGCGCCCTCTTGATCGCCGGATATTCATGCCCGGCGTTGGCGGCAGTCAATTTGCCGCTTGAGATCTCGTAGACCCCAAGCCAGACGGTTACGAACATCTCAGCCTCGTTGTTCTCGCAAAGCTGATTATTCACCTTTTCCAGCACCGCCTTGGGACTGAGACCGGTCTGGGCGGCATTTTTAAGCAGGGTTTTGGCAATGACCATAAACAGTGCCGCCGGTACTCCCTTCCCCGATACATCCGCCATAACAAGAGCCAAATGGTCGTCGTCTATCAGAAAGAAATCATAGAAATCTCCGCCTACTTCTTTAGCCGGTGTCATGGTGGCGTAGATATCGAATTCCCTGCGTCCGGGAAAAGCGGGAAAAATACACGGCAGCATGGACGCCTGGATCTGCGTCGCCACATGCAGCTCAGCTCCGATACGTTCTTTTTCCGCTGTAACGCGCGACAGGTTGCTGATATAGGTGTTTATATCCTGCTCCATTTTCTGAATGGCGTGATACAGATTTTCTATCTCATCCCCTGTATTTATCTTTAACAGTGATATGGCTGATCCGCCCTTCCGGCTTTCCTCTTTTTCGGAAGCAAAGGCATCGGCGGCGGCTGCCAGTCGGTTGATCGGGCGGACTACAGTCCTGGTTATCGCCAGTACCAGCAACACTATCAGAACCAGCGTAGCCGCTGCCAAAATAATGATCAGACGCGCAAGAAAATCATACCTATCCTGCATAACATCGTTCATCGAAATATCAACATAGGCATTGGCAATCACATCGCCGTTCTCTCCGACGATGGCCGCCGATGCGGAGCAAAGCCAGCCGTACTGCTCATAATTGGTAATATAGGCGGGAAAGTCATATACCCCCTGCTGCATAAGAGCAAGGTTGCCCGCCTCGATATCGTCGCAGTCGCCCGGCATACAGGCATTGTCCGGATCCGAGGCATCCAGGATATACACCGCTTTACCAGTGCTCTGATCCATATAGCAAATATAAATGGATAACGCATCGTTGCTCTGTTTGATCGCTGTCAGGGTTTTCATTATCGTTCCATACGCGGCCGTATCAAGCGCAGGCTCAAATAAAGCGTAATAGCTCTCCCAATCCTTATCTGTGAAGCTTTCAAAGTCAGGGGGTACATCCTCATCGCCGCAGGCGTCACGATAATATGTCATCACCTCGTCGGTCAGCGTCTTTACGTCTTCTTTTCCCACCATAGACGCCGCCGTTTCCGCGAGGTTCATTGTCAGCGTTTCATAATGAGCGTCCATGGTATTGGCATAAATGTTATAGCTCACCAGCGTAGCGGCACAGGCAATCACCAGCGCCACGAACAGAACTACACCGATCACCTTGATCCTCAGGGATATCTTTGTCTTCCTCATTTTTTACCCTCCTCTATATGCGTACTACCAGAGTATTGAAGCCCTGATACTGTCGGTAAAAGAAATACTTTGCCTGTTGCTTTATAACCAAAATTCCCATTGCGTCGATATCCACCTTTTCCCGGCTGCCTATTCTGCCGGTTTGCAGAGAAAACGGGTCGAAGAGCGCGGCGTTGTCCCGGATATGCAATTCAAAATCGCCGTCCTCCAATGCTACCAAGGTTATCTGTATCTCCCCGTCATCTGCTTTGCTGAAAGCATTGTTAAATATAGCCATGCACACTTCCTCGGCTGCCATAGTCACAAAATATTTCTGACGAGGCCGCGCGTCCCATCTGTCGCAGAACTCCTCGATGCCGTCGTTAAGCGCCGCGATATCATCCCCGCTTCCGCGTAGAGTGAGGCTGAAAGTCCTTGAGGGGTCAAATGCCGCAGAATGTCTTCGCAACGTAAAGCGCCATATAAGAAACAACCCGAGAGACAAAAATTCATTCGCGGGGTAAATCCACCAGAAATACTCTAACGAAAAAAAGGAAAACAGTATCGTACATGGCAGAAGCACCGCGCATCCCCGCAGAAAAGCGATCACAAAAGCGCTGCGTTCCTCATCAGCCGACTGATAGTAGGTTTCAAGCAGGATGCTTATCCCCGCGAAGGTTGCGCCAAGTCCAAACATACGCAAAGCCAAAGCCCCCATACGGGTCAGCGTCTCGCCGTGCAGACCGAAAACTCCGCAGACAAGCTCCGGAAAAACACAGATAATAGCGGTCACTAAACCTCCGGCGGCGATTCCCCAAACCAATCCAAGAGAAAGCGTCCTTCGCGCGGCGACACCGTTTTTCTCTCCGTGGAAGGTGCTGACAAGCGGCTGAACCGCTTTCGCCGTGCCTTCGTACAGATACAGAATAAGATATGAGGCATTCTGCACCATATCAAAAACCGCAACTCCATTCTCCCCCGCCATACGGATCAGGACATTGTTTGCTATCAGCAGAAACGCCATCTGGAATATGTACTGCGATGAAGTTGCCATACCGGTTTTCAGGCAGGAGAGAACCTCCCTTGCATCAGGTTTCGGCAGGGCGGGATGCAGGATATGCTTTTTCGAAAAAAGCCCCGGCAGATAACAGAGCACCGATACCGCAAGTCCTATCAGCGTCGCCCATGCCGCTCCGGAAGTACCCATATCCAACCATAGAACAAAGACAATGTTCAGAAAAATATCTACCCCGTTGCCCAGCAGAAAGCCTATGCTCGCCAAACTCTGACTGTTGTCATTGCGAAGGAAATAATTCAGCATGTAGCTTAAGAAAAAAAGCGGCGCTCCCAGCGCGATTATACGCAGATAGCTTTTGCCGGCGGCAAAAAGCGCTCCGTCATCTGACGATACTCCGAGCAGCTGAAGCACCGAGTCCGGGAAAAAATTCACTATAGCGGCTATCAACACGCTTATCAGCAGCCCGCTCCGCATCACCCGGTTGAAGCATTCAACGGCATCAGAAGCTCTCCCGTCTCCCAACAGCTGGGAATAGCGCACGCTGCCCCCTATCCCAAAGCCGTGCATAAAAACATTGAGCACCATATAAAAAGGCAGGCACAGGCTTATCGCCGCTAAACCGGTAGCTCCCATGCTTTGCCCGACCACGACCGCGTCCGCCATGTCCGCCAAAGCCAGCCCAAATGAAGACGCCAATGATGGGACAAGTAAGCGTCGGAACATTCGCGGTGTAAATCTGTCTTTTTCATTTGTCATATTAATCCCCATGCCGCCTTCAGGCAGCTAAAAAAAACCGTTTTAATCGGTTTTTAACCGTTTTGATCGGTTTTTAACCGTTTTGATCGGTTTTTAATGATATAAAAAATTTTCGTGTTTTGCTCCGCAAAAAAAATTATGCGTGAAACCGGCCGCATTCCGATGCGATGCAAAATATTTTTCACGCTAATTACCATGCCACGTTCTGTGGCTAAACATGAAAAATTTTCGCGAGACAATTTAACGTGAAAGCGTCCGAATCTTAATACGATAAAATAATTATATCACGTTAATTCCCAATACCGCCTGCCGGCGGCTCTGATAAGCTTGATATTTTTATTTAATAATGGAGACGGCACATTTTCTTTGATTACGACGGTTCAGGCTTATTATCCGAACCATTCGCTTCGGCGCCGTTTAAGTTGCAAGAAAAAAACACCCATCCATATAAGAGCCGCGTCCGAGCACGGCACAAATCAGCAGGTGAAAAACAAATCGTGCAACCGCGCGCGATATACGCGCGCAAAGGAATTAAAGGTTACTCTTTCTCATTACTCCTTTTCAGAAATCCTTCCGGTTCAAAATATTTTTTTAACACGTTAGTCGATATAATTATGTGTTCAGAACTAATACGACAATTATATCATAAAAATCCATATTATTCAATAGATTTTTAAAAATTATTTATTTTTCAGAAAAATTGTAATATGCGGGAATTTTTACGCCTTACGGCCGTTTGTTGATAGTTATTTTATACAAAAAAACACTCTTTTTAAGTACTCCGTCAACCAAATCCCGTAATTATTCATGACACAGACTGTCGACATGCATGAGTGAGGCGTTCTTTATAATATCATTTCCGAATCTCCCTCGCAGATTTTCCACAGTTTCGTCAAGCGCCTCGATTCTTTCCATAGCAAGCGCGTCAGTAAAAAGATCGAGCTGCACCGGCACGTCCGCCGATGTAAGTCCTATAGCGCGTACCGTGACCGCCCTTACAGGTTTTTCCCAGCCGTAGCTCCGCTCAAACAGCGCAAAGGCCTGAGAAGCTATCCGATACGGACTCGCAGTCGGATACGCGAGCACAGTCTGCCACTGCCTTACTCCGAAATCCTTATCTTTAACCGATATCTGCACTCCTCCCGCCCGGCGCTTCCATGTATAAAGCCTGTGCCCTATTTCCTGTGTAAGCCAAAGCATGAGTCTCCACACCTGCTCAGGCTCCGTCATGTCACGAATAGCCGTTATACCGTGTCCGACGCTCTTATCAGGCATCTCCATATCTCTGGGTACTACCGGAGAGCGTTCGTAGCCGTTGGCGCACCGCCACAGCTCTGTTCCGCATTTACCGAAACGACATCTGAAAAAGCTTTCAGAGCGTACGGCTATATCCCCTATGGTATATATTCCGAGAGAAGCGAGCTTTTTCCCGACCGACGGCCCCACTCCGAGCATATCGGACGCGGGAAGACTCCAGACCTTCTCTTTAAAGCCGTTTTCGGGTATTACCGTCACCGCGTCCGGCTTTTTCATGTCGCTGCCGAGTTTAGCGAAAACCTTGTTAAATGACACTCCCACCGATACCGTAACTCCAAGCTCGCTTTTCACCCTCCGCCTTATCGAATCGGCCACCGCCATTCCGTCGCTTCCGCTGATGTCCAGCCAGCATTCGTCAAGTCCGAACGGCTCTACAAGATCGGTATATGTCCCATATATATCGCGGGCTATACCGGATATTTTGGAATATTCCCCATAGTGCGGCTTTACCGTCACAAGCCCCGGACATTTACGCTTAGCCTGCCACACCGCCTCTCCGGTCTTAACTCCAAAATCCTTGGCCTTATAGTTCTTCGCCAGCACTATGCCGTGCCGCTCCTCTGTCTCTCCGCAAACCGCAAGCGGATATTTTTTCAGCCCCGGATCCATCATGCATTCCACAGACGCGTAAAAGTTATTCATATCACAGTGAAGTATCGTTCTTCCCATTTTAATAGTCACCCTTTCTTCCGCAAAGGCCATTCGGCGCACTTAAGCTTGATACATCTATAAAAAATCTTTTACCTACGGCGAAAGCTCATAGAATTTTTTGATTTATCTCCGAACATTTGTTCTTTTATATTATACCCGAACATATGTTCTTTGTCAATAGAAATTTTTTGAAAGTGTAAATTTTTCCGGCAGATGTTGATAAACAAAAGGCTTCCCCGTGATACCGCGTCCAAGAAACATTTAAGTTTCCGGAACACACGCATCGTCAAGGAAGCCTTATGATTTTCACAAAATTATCGGCGTGTTACTATTTATACATGTATTTCATTGAGCATGAGATACCGAATCTTCTTGTTGTTCTTTTTTGCATATTGTATGGTATCCCAAATAACATTGTTTGTAGAACCGTTCCAAACATACAGAACAAGGTCAGAATGATCAATAATAAATTCCTTTCTTTGCTTGAGAGAAAGAGGCTTGGAATTTTTCACCGCCTTGGTAACTATATCGCTGCTGCTTACGATATAATCATAGCTCTCCCAATATTCGTCGGGATAATTAATTCCGGTACGCGGTCCGGGCATCACGGACTCGAGCGTAATATTATATTCACTGTAATCGCTGCTCTTGAAATACAGTACCGCTCCTCCGAAATCCATATCCGCTCCCTTTCCCAACCCGGTAATAAAATGGTCATACCCCGAGCAAATAAGCGATTCCACTATATTATATAGCTTATCGGTATATATAGCTCTTTTAAAATAATCATTTTCATAGTCAAACGGAAAAGCCGCCGTATTATTGCCTATAACAGAACAGGTCATCTTTATTTCTCCTTTTTATTACATATTTTTATGTTGTTTCCTATTTTACCACACTTTCCCATTATAATGTTTAGTACTATTATAATTATTTATTAATCAATAATTCATATTTTAACATAATAATAAGAATATATTAGATAATAATGAAATTTGTGTATTATTTAGTATTTCCATTGATTTTATTGCGATCGTCGGTAATATTTGTTAAAACAAGTTTTACAATTTTTGTCATCTTATAAGAGTTTATCATAACGTATTTGAGAAACAGAAATATAATTTTTGCGAAATGAACCGACAGTTTTTTAGTTTTGCAACATTAAAAAGCAAATAAGCCGCCTCGCTTTTGCCGGAACATTATGGTATATTAACGCAAAAGCGGAGTATAATAAACACATACTTTTATATCGAAAGGAACGGTGATCAAAGCTGACTCCGAATATCAAATTAGTCTCAAACCACGACGGCACTTATGATCTCTGGATAAATTATATCGGTCTTGACGCTGAATTCGCGGAAGAGGCGGATATAAAAAAAAGAATCAGATCCGACTCGAAAAAATTCTCAGATACCATCAAAGCTTACGCAAGCAAACTAAAAATAAAAAGCGTTAAAATATTTCTCTCCGGAGCCATGGTAGCCACACTTGCCTTTTCCACCTTTCTGACCTCATTTGCCGCCTCGGACAGATATACAATGGGTTATCTTTACAGCGGTAACGATCATCAGCAGATAGAATATGTAAATCAGACCAACGGCGCTCTTGACGTGGTATCGCCAAGCTACTTCGATATCCGCGAGGACGGAAGCTTAAAACTGAATTATCTCAGCCCCTATCTTATAAAAACAATGCATGACAAGGGTATAAAAGTAGTACCGTTTTTAAGCAATCACTGGAACCGGACCGCCGGCATCAATGCCTTAAAGGACGTTGAAGGTCTATCCACACAGATAGCGGATTATATTGAGGAATATGATCTTGACGGAGTCAACGTAGATATTGAAAACGTTACACATGAGCAAAGAGATCAGTACACCGAGCTTATACGGCTCCTGCGTGAAAAAATACCGGAGCACAAGGAAATATCCGTCGCGGTTGCGGCAAATCCAAACGACTGGCAGGTCGGCTGGCACGGCTCATATGATTATGCCGCGCTTGCCAAATACGCAGATCATCTTATGATAATGGCTTACGACGAGCATTACGAGGGCGGCAAGGCAGGCCCTGTCGCCAGTATTGATTTCGTGGAAAACTCCATAAAATACGCTTTAAGCAAAACCACTTCCGACAAAATAGTCGTGGGTATTCCATTCTACGGCAGAGTCTGGAGCACCGACGGAAACAGCGTCACCGGAAAAGGCGTGAGCACCAAGGTCTTACAAGAGATTCTCTCAAGCTGTGAGTCCACGATAACCTATGATGAAAGCACCCAGTCAGTTAAGGCTGAATTTGTTATAACCGAATCAAGCGCGACATACACGGTCGGCGTAAACACAGTGCTGAAACCCGGAAAATATGTGGCGTGGTTTGAAAACGACCGTTCATATCAGGCAAAGCTCAGCCTGATTGAAAAATACGACCTCAAGGGAGCGGGCGCATGGTCACTCGGTCAGGAGGATTCCTCTATATGGGAACATTACGAGGGATGGGTAAACGGAGATAACGGCGCGCCCGAAGCTCCCTCTGATCCCGAGCAGTCCGAGCCGGAAAGCCCTTCCTCACCGCCGGCGGAAACCATTCCTCCGGAAGAAAATACTCCGTCGACTCCAAGTCCCGGATATCTGATCCACGAGGTCAGATCCGGCGACTCGCTTTGGAATATCTCCAAAAAATATCTGGGAAGCGGAAGCAGATACCGCGAAATAATGGAGCTGAACGGGCTAAAAAACGATCGTATCTATCCCGGCATGCAGTTAAAAATACCCGGAACCTCAAGTGAAAACACCCCCGGAAGCAATAACCCCCCGTCAACCGAAACACCAGAGCCCTCATATACCGTTTACACCGTAAAGCGCGGAGATTCTCTATGGAAGATCTCAAAAAATCTGCTCGGCTCCGGAAGCCGTTACAAAGAGATAATGGCGCTCAACGGGCTGAAAAGCGAAACGATCCGTATAGGGCAAAAGCTGAAAATCCCGAAATAAACAGGCAATTTTCTTATTCAGAAACCCTTTCTCAAAAAGGGTTTCTGAAACTTTCCAAAAACTTTTATTAAATGGATTCACGATTGGCTTTGAATAAAGTGAGATCTCTATTTAAAGTTTGGAGTAACGCGATGCAAATTCCGCAACTTCGCTGAAGTCCGGAGAAAATTCAGGAAGATAAAAAAGCTTCATATCTGACGCTTTTATTTTATGTCTTTGCCTTAATGTGGTAGATTTTTTAACATTTTCTTGATATAATATTTTCAGCGCGGCGGGAACCTGCCGTGAGTTAAGTAAAATATTTTCAGAACGCTGAGAAAGGAATGGGCATAGCTATGGACGCTATACAAAATCTGCTGACACGAAGAAGTATCAGAAAATATAAACCGGATATGATTCCCGAGGATATTCTGAATAAGATCATTGAGGCAGGCACATACGCCGCGACAGGAATGGGCAGACAGTCTCCTATCATAATCGCCGTAACAAATAAGGAGACGCGGGATAAGCTTTCCAGAATGAATGCCGCCATTATGGGTACGGACAGCGACCCGTTCTACGGCGCGCCCGTCGTGCTGGTCGTCCTCGCTGATAAATCCATCGGCACGCATATTTACGACGGCAGCCTTGTGATGGGAAACCTGATGAACGCGGCGCATGCTCTGGGAGTGTCAAGCTGCTGGATTCACCGCGCAAAGGAAGAATTTGAAAGCCAAGAGGGAAAGGATATCCTCACCTCTCTCGGAATTACGGGAGATTATGCCGGAATAGGTCATTGCATTTTGGGGTATGCCGACTGCGATGAGCCTGTGCCGAGGAGACGTAAGAAAAATTACGTTTATTACATAAAGTAAAATAAATATTACAAATCACCGTTAATGTTTCATAAAATAACAACCGCCTTTTGATAGTAAAATCACAGACGGTTGTTTTTATGTCATCATATTATTTTATTACAATCGCAGCTTTTCAATTGGCTTTGCGACAAGGCCGACGACGAATACGGCGGCAAGCGCCTGTTCATGTGCGGTGTCTGTTAGACGAGTTTGCGAACATCGGGCAAATCCCGCAGTTTGAAAAGCTGATTGCCACAATCCGCAGCCGGGAAATCTCGGCTTCTATCATTCTGCAATCGCAGAGCCAGCTAAAAGCCATTTACAAGGACGCGGCAGAAATCATACTTGATAATGCCGACAGCACCTTGTTTTTGGGAGGGCGCGGGAAAAATGCAAA
>CALYAD010000015.1 GCA_944393415.1 uncultured Clostridia bacterium
GGCTCGATTATGTCTTTGTCAACGAGATAGGAGACATCATAAGACCGAGCTACATCGAATCGGTATTCCCGAGGATTTTGAAAAAGTGCGGTCTTGAGCATCGTCGCTTCCATGATCTTCGACACACCTGCGCGACGCTGATGAACCAGCAGAAGGTTCCGCTCAAGCAAGTGCAAGTGTATTTGGGCCACTCGGACATCCAAACAACAAGCAACATTTACACGCACCTCAGTTGGGATGACAAAACCGAGACGCTTGAAGCGATGGAAAAAGCCGTGAAGCTGCCCGAATTTGGCGACACAAAGAGTGCATGGGACAGCGTGAAAATGCCGAAAACAAGCTAAAAAACACTCAAAAAACACGAAAACGGGACAAAAAAGCACCAAAAATGCCTCTTGCAAGAATTTTTCGATGCCCCAAAAGCCTTATTTAACAAGCGCTTCCGGGATTTTGGAGGGATGATGTAAAGCCTCGGAAAATCTCAAAAAAATCTCGGTTCGCTTGTGCAAATGCAACAAAAAACACGCTCAAAACGTATCGTTTCAAACATGTTTTTTGTTAAAATTGGCGGAGAGGAAGGGATTCGAACCCTTGTGCGGTTTAACCCGCAAACTGATTTCGAGTCAGCCCCGTTATGACCACTTCGATACCTCTCCGTATCTTGTATGTTTAAAATCCAGCTTGAATATTATATCATACTTTAACGCAAAAATCAAGAGGATTTACAAAATATGTATTGTTTTTTTTGAAATTTTAATATATAATATAAAAGTCGGGTTTTGTAATTATCACACATGATGAAATAATACTTAAAAACCGGTGTAAAATACCAGAGAAAGGCAGCCTGCAAAACAGAGGAGAATTTATAAATGAAAATAGGACTTTTGGGTTTTGGCTCAATGGGACGCACGCATTCGTGGTGCGTTAACAATTTAAAGTATTTTTATAAGGATATTAGCTTTTCAGCTGAGTACGCCGGTGTATGTACGACAAACCCGGAAAGCGCAAAAAACGCCGCAAGATTTCTCGGTATAGGCAAAGCTGTGACAGATGAAAACGAGCTTATATATGATAACGATATTGATATAATTGATATATGCACTCCGAATATTTACCATTATGAAACGCTTAAAAAGGCGATTACGGCCGGAAAGCATGTGTACTGTGAAAAACCGCTTTGCGTTAATTATGAACAGGCAAAGGAAATAGAGACAATGGCGAGGGAAGCCGGAATAACAGCTCAAGTTGTATTCAATAACCGTTTCCTTCCTGCTGTGCTTCGCGCAAAAGAACTCGTTGAGTGCGGCCGTCTCGGGCGGATAATCAGCTTCAGATGCGAGTACCTTCACGCAAGCGCGGCAGATCCCGAAAAAAAAGCCGGTTGGAAGCAGAATAAGGATATATGCGGAGCAGGAACGCTTTTCGATCTGGGCTCGCACGCCGTTGATCTGATGTACCATCTTTGCGGACGGATAACCGATGTCAAAGCCGTTTCACAGATAGCCTATCCGGTACGTAAGGGAATGGACGGGAAGATATGGCAAACAAATGCGGATGAGGCATTCTACATGATATGCAAAACAGAAACAGGCGCTGTCGGAACCATTGAGGCGAGTAAGCTTGTTATAGGTTCAAACGACGATCTGAGCTTTTCGGTAAACGGGGAAAAGGGTGCGATTAGATTTAACCTTATGGAGCCCAACTGGCTCTGGTTTTACGACTCAGAGGCGGCATCGGGAAGCTATGGAGGAGAAAAAGGCTTTACCAAAATAGAATGCTGCGGAAGGTACGATTATCCGGGAGGCGTATTTCCTTCGTTTAAAGCTCCTGTCGGTTGGCTCAGGGGACATCTTCACAGCATGTATACATTTCTTTCGGCTGTAAATGAAGGGAAAAGAACTCATCCTGATTTCACTGATGCGGCGGAGGTCCAGAAGGTTCTTGATATGGCGCTGAAAGACGATGCCAAATGTTGATAATTCATAGTTTTAATTGAGAAAAAATATATAACGTGGGAAATAAAGAATTATGGATACAATAGTCTATTACCGTGAATACGACAAGGGCGGAGACCATACCGAACAGCTTAAAAAGGCTCTGCTTCGCTGCAGAATTACTAAAGCGGAAGTATTGCATTTTGATCCGGGAGTATACCATTTTTATGGAACATACGCCGGTGAATATGAATGCAATATCTCAAATCACAGTCCAAACGGCAAAAAGAAAATTATTTTCCCTCTAATAGGATATAAAAATTTTAAAATAGAGGCCGAGGGATGTCTGTTTGTGATTCACGATTTCAGCATTCCGTTTCTGGTAGCGGAGTCGGAAAATATTTGTGTGATTGGTCCTACGATAGAGGCGGTGGATCTTCAGTCCGCTCAGGGAACCGTGGTCAGCGCCGACGGAAATAGTTATACGGTTGAAATGGATAGCTCGGACCCATGGGATATAAGACGGGGCGTTCTTGTTTTTCCTGCCTGTGGTCTGTACACGGAGTGCGATAATTTTATACGTTTTGACCGAAACGGCAACCGGGTAAGAGGCGCCGGAGATCATGGCTATTATAAAATATTAGCTGAAAAATCGGGAGAAAACTGTATAAGATTTATCAATAATTCTGAAATACCGGAGGTAGGCGAGCGAATCGCGTATTATGGGGGGGAGAGAAGATGCTGTGCTTTTTTCCTTCGCGGAAGCTCGGATATCTCGATAGAGAACGTAACGGTAACGCGTCACACCGGAATGGGAGTTATTGCGCAGATGTGTGAAAATATATCTCTTGACTTTTTCCGTGTGATCCCCAAACCCGGAAATGTTATTACAACCGAGGCTGACGCGACACATTTTGTCAATTGCGGCGGGGTAATATCATTAAGGAACTGCGTTTTTGAAAATATGATGGATGACGCGATGAATGTACACGGTATATATACCCAGATACTGAGAAGCTCCCCCGGAGAAATTTACGTCCGTTACATGCATAACGAGGCAAAGGGTATAGACATTTATCGTAAAGGCGATGTAATTGCTATCTCAGATAAAGAGACCGTACTGCCTATGTGCTATGCAAACATAAGGGATGTCGAGGTACTTAACAACGATACCACCAGGCTTCTGCTTGAGGAGTATACTCAGCTTGAAGCCGGCCTTGTAGTGGAAAATATCACACGGCAGCCGAAGGTATACATGGGCGGCTGCACGGTCAGAAATAATCGGGCGCGGGGGATACTTCTCGGTACAAAGGGCAAAATAATAATCGCGGAGAATTATTTCCGTACGGAAGACCAGGCCATACTTTTTGAGTGTGATCCGAAATATTGGTTTGAATCCGGCTCGGTTTCAGACGTATATATTGACGGTAATATCTTCGACGATTGCGCAGCCGGCCGCGGCAGGGCGGTTATCGAAGCGGTTCCGAGAGAGAAAACCGAGAACGGAAGGTATTTTCACGGCGAGATACGGATCCTTGAAAATAAGCTTATCTCGTGTACCGCTCCGTTGGCTTATATCAATAATGCCGAAAGAGTTGACATACTCGGTAACAGCGTTGAAGGAAACGGCACAGTTAACATAATAACAGAGCACACGGGAAAAACAATGATACAGGAGGACGCCGAGTTAAATATTGTCGAAGCATAATCATCTCGGTAGACAGTTAAAATCATGAAGATTATCGGTGTTACAGGTCCTATAGGAGCGGGAAAAAGCTATGTTGCGTCGCTTATATGCAAAAGAGGTATACCGGATATCGATACTGATGAGGTCTACCATATGCTTACCGACGCTCCGTCGGAATGTACCAAACGTATAATAAACGCTTTCGGCAGGGAAGTGATGAGCGAAAACGGCGGAATTGACCGTAAGGCACTTAGCGGAATAGTTTTTGACAATCCGGAAAAGCTGTCAAAGCTCAATAGTATAACGCACGGATGCGTAACGGAAAAAGTTGAGGAGCTTTTGGAGGAATACCGTAAAAAAGGTGAAGAAGCGGTTGTCGTTGAGGTTCCGCTGATGTTTGAAAGCGGATTTGACAGGAGATGCGATCTTGTTGTTTGTGTGGTCGCTGACAGAGAGACGCGTATTTCCAGAATATGTGAAAGAAATAAAATGACTCCAGATGAAGCCGCTAAAAGGATAAAAAGTCAAAAAGATATTGATTTTTATATTGCAAAATCTTCGTTTATAGTGTATAATAACGGTAAAGAGGATATAGATGCCCAGATCGACAGGTTATTTGAAAGGATTTCGGAAGCATAACGGATTTGCTTGCTTGATTTTAGTGCTGCTTGCCGCGGCGGCGGTAATTTTTACAGTTTTTTCGTTCAGGCGTTTTGAAAATGAAAAACACGTGCGGAATGAAATACATCCGTTTGTTTCGGAATATGCCGAGATGTATCGGCTTGACAAGGCTCTCGTGTATGCGGTAATTGAATGCGAAAGCGGTTACGATATCAGAGCGGTATCCAAAGCCGGCGCAAGCGGACTTATGCAGCTGATGCCGAATACGTTTGAGTGGGTAACCGAAACTCAGGAAGGCGAACTCGATATCTTCGACCCTGAGACTAATATCAGCGCGGGCTGTAAATATCTAAGATATCTGATTGACCGTTTCGGTAAGCTTGAGACCGTACTTGCTGCATATAACGCAGGGGAAGGGAACGTAAGCGAGTGGCTCGAAGACGACCGGTATTCCTCAGACGGAATAACCCTGAAGGTAATACCATATCCCGAGACGGCTGAATATGTCAGGCGCGTTATTTCCGTTTACGGACAGAATTCCTGAAAAAATCAGACTGAAAGCCATAAAGGCTCAGAAATATAAATTTACCCGGAGGAAAAAATTATGGATCAGATTTGTAAGGAAATAGGTAGCTACGGACTTGTTCCGGTAATAAAAATCGAGGATGCTTCAAAAGCGGTTCCGCTCGCGAAAGCACTATGCGACGGAGGTCTTCCGGTGGCGGAGGTGACCTTCCGTACCAAATGCGCGGCTGAGGCTATCAGGCTGATGACAAATGCCTGCCCTGATATGCTTATCGGAGCGGGAACGGTGCTTTCCGTTGAACAGGCAGACCAGGCCGTTTCCGCGGGAGCGAAATTTATTGTAAGTCCAGGCTTTAATCCTAAGGTAGTCAAATACTGCGTAGATAATAAGATCCCGATAGTACCGGGTACCTCGCGTCCTTCTGAGGTAGAGGCGGCGATAGAGCTCGGACTTGACGTAGTCAAGTTCTTCCCGGCGGAGGCCGCGGGCGGTATTCCCATGCTTTCTTCCATGAACGGTCCTTACGCAGGCATTAAATTCATGCCTACCGGAGGTATCGATGAAAAGAATCTGCTGAACTATCTGAAGCTTAAAAACGTGCTTGCCTGCGGCGGAAGCTTTATGGTGAAGAACCAATACATATCAGAGGACAGATTCGATCTCATAACGGCGGATGTTAAGCTTGCCATGACGACAATGCTGGATTTCCGACTTGCGCACATAGGCGTAAACTGTGATAATGCGGAGGAGGCCAAGAAAGCGGCAGCTCTTATGGAGACGATGTTCGGATTTGCGGCTAAGGATGGCAACAGCTCTGTTTTTGCCGATACCGCTCTTGAGTTTATGAAGTCGCCTTATCTCGGCTCAAAGGGACATATAGCGATCTCTACCAACTTCATTGATCGCGCTGTCGATTTCTTCAGGCGCAAGGGAATCGAATTTAATGATGAATCCGCAAAATATGGAGATAAAGGCACGCTTAACGCGATTTATTTTAAGGATGAA
Organism: uncultured Clostridia bacterium; assembly: GCA_944393415.1. GTDB lineage: Bacteria > Bacillota > Clostridia > Oscillospirales > CAG-272 > SIG673. Next base: position 5,774 of record CALYAD010000015.1, read on the forward strand.
TTTTTCGGATTCGCCATTCATCTTGTTCAGAAAAAGTAATATATGATCACGACGGAGGAACGGATCGTGCGGGCACGCTATGATCCGTTTTTTCCGGACCGAAATACACTTCGTTGAAAACAAAAACCTTTGTAAAAAAGGGACGGTATAAATAATGTTAGACAAGCTTGAGAAGGCTGAAGAAAATTATTTGAGGATCGAGGAGCTTCTTTCAAAGCCGGAGGTTATATCCGATACCGAGCATTATAAAAAGCTCATGAAAGAGTATAAAACTCTCACGCCTCTTATAGACACCTTCAGAAAATACAAGGCGGCAAAAAAAAATATGACCGATGCCGAAGAGCTGATGAAGGAAGGTGATTCCGAGCTCAAAGACCTTGCGTCCGCGGAATTTCATGAAAAGCGTGACGAAAGCGAGAGGCTTTTGAACGATCTTAAGGTACTGCTTTTGCCTAAGGACAAAAATGACGATAAAAACGTCATTGTCGAGATACGCAGTGGCGCCGGAGGCGAGGAAGCGGCCCTTTTCGCTTCAGTGCTTTACAGAATGTACGGTATGTACGCCGACAGAATGGGATATAAAATCGAACCGTTAAGCGTAAACGAAACGGAGCTTGGCGGAATAAAAGAAATATCTTTTATGGTAATAGGGGAGGGAGCATACTCCCGGCTTAAGTTTGAGAGCGGCGTACACAGGGTACAGCGTGTACCGGAAACGGAATCCCAGGGGCGTATACATACGTCAACCGTAACGGTCGCGGTCCTTCCGGAGGCAGACGATGTAGAGGTAGAGATAAACCCCGCCGACCTTAAAATAGAGACTTGCAAAAGCTCCGGTGCCGGCGGTCAGCATATAAACAAAACCGAATCGGCTATAAGGATAATTCATAAGCCTACCGGGATAGTGGTGGAGTGCCAGGAAGAGCGCAGCCAGTTCAAGAACCGTGAAAAGGCCATGAAAATGCTTAAAACCAAGCTGCTTGATATAAAAGAAATGGAGCAGAGGGAAAGAATTGCCTCGGAGAGGCGTACGCAGGTCGGCACCGGAGACAGAAGCGAAAGGATAAGGACATATAACTATCCTCAGGGAAGAGTTACGGATCACAGAATAGGTCTTACCCTATATACTCTTGAAAGCTTTTTAAACGGTGACATAGGACAGATGATAGATGAGCTGATCGCCGCCGATACGGCGGAAAAGCTGAAAGAAAACGGAAATGAAAACTGAAATTCTTTATGATAATACGGATAGTGATATAGAGAGAGCTGCGGAGCTGCTGAAAGGCGGCGCGATCGTTGCGTTTCCCACAGAAACAGTTTACGGTCTCGGAGCAAATGCTCTCGATTCGGCAGCGGTAAAAAAAATATTTGAGGCAAAAGGGCGTCCGAGTGATAATCCGCTTATAGTACATCTGTCATACCCCCAAGAGGCTGAGAAATACGCATTTACAAATGAACTTTTTTACAGGCTTACGCGTTTTATGCCCGGACCGTTGACTGTTATCCTGAAAAAAAGAGAAAATATTCCGGATGCGGTAACGGCCGGACTTGACAGCGTTGCGCTGAGAGTACCATATTATTTACCCGCCCGTAAGCTTATAAAATTAGCGGGTGTTCCGGTTGCGGCTCCTTCCGCCAATATTTCGGGGAAACCGAGTCCGACAAAAGCACAGCATGTTATAGACGATATGACGGGAAAAGTCGAAGCGATTCTTTGCGGAGCGGACTGCAGTGTGGGAGTGGAATCCACCGTGGTAAAAATAGTCGGTGACAACAGACTGGTAATTTGCCGTCCTGGAGGCGTTACAAAGGAGATGCTTGAGAATATTTGCTCCGAGGTGGAAATTGACCCGGCGGTTATCTCAAAATTTGAGGGGGCGCCTATTTCTCCGGGAATGAAATATAAGCATTATTCACCTGACGCTGACGTTATACTGTTGATCGGAACAGAGGAGCAGATAATAAAGTATATTTCTGATAAATCTGATTTCGGTATTCTGTGCTTCGACGAGGACAAACATCTTCTCACGCGCGGAAACGCTTTGTCTTTGGGAAGGGAAAAGGATTTTTCGTTGCAGGCGGCGAGACTTTTTGACTGTTTGCGGTCTTTTGATAAGGACAAAAGCATAAAAACAATATACGCGAGAATGCCGGGGGATGACGGCGTGGGACTTGCGGTACGTAATCGTCTGCTTAAAGCGGCGGGCTTTGATATTGTACGGCTGTAATGGAAAAAGTTAAAACAGAGAGGTAAAGAGCATATGGCGAAGAAAAAAAATCATCCGGAGAAAGAAATAAACGCTCCGGAGGCTGCGGCAAAACCACAGCTTATAACTGATACTATTGTTACAAACTATATGCCGTATGTGATGAGCGTTATAGTATCAAGAGCGATACCGGAGATAGACGGATTTAAACCGTCACACCGCAAGCTGCTCTATACGATGTATAAGATGGGACTGATAACGGGTGGGCGAACCAAAAGCGCAAATGTTGTGGGACAGACTATGCGTCTGAATCCTCACGGGGATATGGCGATTTATGAGACTCTGGTAAGGCTGACCCGAGGTCATGACGCGCTGCTGCATCCGTTTATCGATTCAAAGGGCAGCTTCGGAAAACATTACTCATCTGATATGGCGTTCGCGGCGAGCAGGTATACCGAGGTAAAGCTTGACAGCTTTTGCAATGAAATATTCAGAGGTATTGATAAAAACGCCGTTGATTTTGTTCCTAATTACGACAATACAATGGAGGAGCCGATACTGCTTCCGACCTCCTTTCCGAATATACTTGTATCCGCCAATTCCGGTATAGCCGTAAGTATGGCGAGCAAAATTTGTTCGTTTAATCTCGCGGAGATTTGCGACGGCACCATATTGCTTTTAAAGCGTCCTTACGCCGAACCGGAGGCGCTGCTCGATGTTATCAAAGCCCCTGATTTTACTTGCGGAGGAGAGATACTGTACGATCGTGAAAAAATGCTCGATATTTATAAAACCGGAAAGGGTTCCTTTAAAATCAGGGCAAAGTATAAATTTGATCCGGTTAATAACTGTATAGATATTATTGAAATACCGTATTCGACATCGATTGAAATAATACTGAAATCCATTGCCGATCTGGTTAAAAACGGTACGATAAAGGAAATAGCGGATTTCAGAGATGAAATAGATTTAAGCGGTTTTAAGCTTACTCTGGATCTCAAGCGCGGAACGGACCCGGACGTGCTGATGCGTAAGCTTTATAAGCTGACCAGTCTTGAGGACAGCTTTGAGTGTAATTTCAATGTACTAATAAACGGTTCTCCTAAGCTCCTCGGGGTGCGTGATCTTCTCATTGAATGGATAAAATTCCGAATGGATTGCTTCCGGCGGGAAACCAAATTTGAGCTTTCAAAGGTTGAGGAAAAGCTGCACCTTTTATACGGACTGGCAAAAATATTGCTTGATATAGATCTTGCTATAAAAATAATCAGAGAGACGGAAAATGAAAAGGACGTCGTACCTAACCTTATGAAAGGGTTTGATATCGACGAACTTCAGGCAAACTATGTCGCGGATATTCGTCTTCGTTCACTTAATAACGAGTATATACTTAACCGCACAGAGGAAATAAGCGCGCTTGAAGACGAAGCGGCCAAGCTGCGAGAGCTTCACGGAAGCGACGAGCTGATAAAAAAGCAGATAATATCTCAGCTTACGGAAATTAAAAAGAAATATGGAAAGCCGAGACGAACGACATACAGAGAGAAGGCTGTTATAGAAGCCGAGGACGAGGCGCTGATGAAAAATCAGACGGAGGAAAAATTTGAGGGCCGAATATTTTACACAGAAAAAGGTTATTTTAAAAAGATAAAGAATTCCTCGCTCCGCATGAGTGATAAACAAAATCTCCGCGACGGAGACAGGATACTTTGGGAAAAGGAATGTATCAGCGGCGAAAGAATACTTTTCTTTACAGATTCAGGACAAGCGTATAACGCCGACAGTTCAATGTTCGACACGGTAAAGGCATCAGATATAGGACAATATGTTCCCGCGGTACTCGGATTTGATCCGGATGAGAAGCCGGTGGGAGCCGTTGTATTCGGTGAGGATTATCCCGGAAACGTAGTGTTTATATTCCGAAACGGAAAAGGAGTCAGGATACCGCTGGAGAGCTACCGGGTAAAGGGGAACAGAAAAAAGCTGGTAAACGCCATATCCGTGATCAGTCCCTGCGTTTATGTAGGGTATGAAGCGGAGCCGTACGATATCATTATCATTTCGGAAAACGGAAGAGCTCTTGCATTAAATACTTCAGATATCCCACTAATGTCAACAAGAAACGCCGCCGGAAATACTCTGATGACGCTGAAGGCGAAAAATTACGTATCGGAAGTTGTTACAAGCTTTGAAGGGGAGTATGCAAACCCCGGAAGATACCGTAAAAACATCCCGTCATCCGGTGTTTTATTGCGAAAAGAAAAAAAATAAAATAATGTACCTTATATCCGTCCCAGGACGTAGTGGAGATTATATATGTCAAAAAAACAAAAAAGCGGGTATACCCGCTCTGTAAAAATCATGTGCTTTATTTTAGCCGGACTCATGGTTGTGGGAGCCGTTTCGCTGCTCTTTTTCATGATATTTTCTATGTAGCTGAAATTTATGTGAAGTCGGCTTTTTCAGCCTGCAGAAACTGAAGACTGCGAGGAATGGTATATACCTTGCCGTTTCGCTCGAAATGAGTTCCTGTCTGCTTGAATCGAAATATCGTGCCGGTATCCAAGCATTGCCTGTAAAGGCTTCTTACCCATTCATACATGCATATTCTTCCGTTTTCGCCGCTTTCTCCGCCCGCGATAACGGCGCTTATCTTGCCGCTCTTCAAAAATGGAGTAAGCTCAATGCTTGACAGAAGCGGCTCGCATATAACCGATCTTTTGCGGATTGGGAGAGTTACAAAAAACGGCATACGTATTTTGCACTCCCGCTGGTTTTCAACCGTGCACATTATGCTTACGTTTGGATATCCGGTTCCCCAATCGGACGGTATACAGTCGTAAAATCTAAGGATGCGTTTTGTAATTATGATAAATTCACAGTCTGACCGCTGCCGGATCATATCAAATACCTCGTCCCTCCACATATCCGCTTCCTCGATGAAAAAGTCGCTGGTCATACATGTATATATGCGGCTTTTAGCCGGGATACGGTACTCCCCATTTCGTTTTTTCGTTTGCGGCAGGTAAAACGACGAGGTTTTGTTTATAACGGAGGCGTCGCGTCCTATAGAGGCATCACGTCTGTAAACGTAGCAATTAAGGCATCCTTCGGAATATTTACGGCAGCCGTGCCATGGATTGTATATAATATCATTCATATTTATAACACTCTCCGGATAATAACAATAATTGTGGTATTAAAAACACGATCTCAGACAATTCGTGTAATATAGTATAGCATTAAATAATGAAAGGAAAAAATAAATGGATACGATTTTAAGATTGCTTGAAACCAACGCTCAGCTTACCCCGGCTCAGCTTGCGATCATGTGTGGAAAGAGCGAAGAGGAGGTAAGAGCACAGATTAAGGAATACGAGGAAAACGGAGTAATCGTCGGCTATAAAACTCTGGTCGATTGGGATAAAACGGATAGCGAGCATGTAAACGCTATGATAGAGCTTAAGGTAGCTCCCCAGAAGGATCTCGGATTTGACCGTATAGCGGAAAGAATATGCCTGCATCCTGAGGTACAGAGCGTGCTGCTTATGAGCGGTGGATTCGATCTTCTTGTTATTATAGAAGGAAAAACAATGAGGGAAGTATCTAATTTTGTGTACAACCGCCTCGCGCCGATGGAGGGGGTAGTGTCGACAGCCACTCATTTTATCCTGAAAAAGTATAAGGATAAGGGCGTTATATACGACAGAAACGAGGAAGACAAGAGAGGTAATATCCTGTGATCGATTATAACAGAATACTGTCGCAAAGAGCGCAGGGGCTCAAGCCGTCCGGAATAAGGAAGTTTTTCGATATTCTCGACGAAATAAAAGGGGTGATTTCGCTTACGGTGGGGCAGCCGGATTTCGTAACGCCATGGCATATAAGAGAGGCAGCCATACACTCTCTTGAGGACGGAGAAACCTACTATACTTCTAATAACGGAATGTTAGAGCTGAGAGAAGAAATATGCAAATATCTTAATCGCCGCTTTTCGCTTTCATACGATCCCAAAAACGAAGTAATAGTGACAATAGGGGGAAGCGAGGCGATAGACCTTGCTGTCAGAGCTGTGCTGAATCCCGGGGACGAGGTTATAATTCCCGTACCGTCGTTTGTTTGCTACGGACCTATAACCGAGATGGCGAGCGGCAAGCCGGTTTTTGTTAATACATATGAAAAGGACAAATTCAAGCTTACTCCCGAAATACTTAAGAAAGCCATAACTCCTAAAACAAAATTACTTGTTCTCCCTTTTCCGAATAACCCGACAGGCGCGGTAATGACCGAGGAGGAGCTTGAGGGGATAGCCGAGGTTATCAGAGAAACCGATATTGCAGTACTTTCCGATGAGATATACGCTGAGATGACATATGGCAGAAAGCATGTTTCCATCGCGTCGCTTCCCGGAATGAGGGAAAGAACAATAGTTGTAAACGGCTTTTCGAAAGCTTATGCCATGACCGGGTGGAGGCTTGGGTATACGGCGGCACCGCACGAGATAGTCGCGCAGATGCGCAAGATACATCAGTATGCCATCATGTGCGCTCCTACGACAAGTCAGTATGCCGCTATCGAAGCACTGAAAAACGGAGATCAGGATATAGAAAGCATGACTGCGGAATACGACCGTAGACGAAGGCTTATTGTCGACGGGCTGCGCAAGCTGGGACTTGAATGCTTTGAACCCGAAGGCGCTTTTTACGTCTATCCAAATATAGGAAAATTCGGTTTATCAAGCGAGCAGTTCTGCGAAAGGCTTTTAAACGAAGAAAAAGTAGCTATTGTACCGGGCACGGCGTTTGGAGAATGCGGCGAGGGTTTTGCGCGCATTTCGTACGCTTATTCGGTCAGACATATAAATATTGCGCTTGGTAAGATAGAGAGCTTTGTAAACAGAATAAAATAATATCGGTAATAGGGGACTACGCAATTAAGTTAATGGGCTGCCGCATCAGGGCAGCCCATACTTTTATATTTGTTTAGGACAAAAGTTACTAAGCGGCGAACACTGTAATACAACGGCGAGGTTGTTTTAAAATCTGAAAAAGTTTTTGGTATTGTTGTAACAGATATCCATAACCAGCTCAGCGAGAGCTTCTATGTCTGTCGGATATTCACCGTTTTCCACCCATTCTCCTATGAGGCTGCAGAGTATGCGGCGGAAATATTCATGTCTGGGATAAGAAATAAAGCTGCGGGAATCCGTTAGCATTCCGAGAAAATTACCAAAAGCGGAAAGATTGGCAAGCGAGATCATCTGAGCGCGCATTCCGGCTTTATTATCGTTGAACCACCATGCGCTGCCCTGCATTACTCTTGGCATACCGTCTTCGGAATCGGTTTGGAAGGCGCCTATCAGGGCTCCGACAGCAGCGTTATCGTTGGGATTTATGGAGTATATAACAGTCCTTGGAAGTGAGTCATGAGAATACATCGTATCAAGGAGTTTTGCAAGATTGGAAACAGATACGGGATTCCCGTCTATAACGTCAAAGCCGGTATCCGGACCGATCGATTTGAAATATCTTGTATTCGGATTGCGCATAACGCCGTAATGCATCTGCATTACCCATTTTCTATCGGTGTATTCCTTACCGAAAAACAGATACATACAGCTTCTGAAAATATCAGCTTCTATTTCAGTAATATTTCCGTCAGTCTCGTATGCTTTTATAAATATGTCGTTTAGCTCTTTTTCATTTCTCGATAACGTGAACGGAATATAATTATCCATTCCATGATCTGCCGTGCGACATCCGGCTTTGTCAAAATAATCAAGTCTTACTCTATATGCTTCCTTGAGCGCGTCGATACCCGTGATTTTTACGCCGGACACGGAAGAGAGAAGATCGATATAATCACGATACCCCTTTTTGTCGGCTTTAAGCCCTTTATCAGGTCGCCACGCAGGCAGGACCTTTACCTTAAAATCCTTATCGGAAGCTATTTGTCTGTGATACTCAAGCGTGTCGGTAGGGTCGTCCGTTGTACATAAGAGCTCTACCCCGGAAGCCTTTATGATATTTTTTACGCTCATCTCAGGTGTGGCAAGCTTTTTGTTGCATAGCTCCCAAACCTCATCACAGGAAGAGGAATTTAGAATTCCGTCGTATCCGAAGTATCTTGAAAGCTCAAGGTGAGACCAGTGATAAAGGGGATTACCGATCAGTTTAGGCATTATACAGGCGTATGCTTTGAATTTTTCATAATCAGAAGCGTTTCCGGTTATATATTTTTCACTTACGCCGCAGGAGCGTATCGCCCGCCATTTATAATGGTCGCCGCCAAGCCAAAGCTCCGTAATATTTGAATACTGCTTGTTTTCCGCGATCTCCTTTGGACTTACATGACAGTGATAATCGATTATAGGTAGCTTTGAAGCGTAATTTTCATAAAGAAGCTTTGATGTTTCGTTTTTCAGGAGAAAATCATGCCCGAGGAATTTTTTCATAATAAACACATCGCCTTAAATAATTTAAGGCATCCTTTCTTTAAAGTAATTTTGTTTTACAAGAACAGAGGTAAAAACGCTTCTGCTTTATTTTAACATAACATATTAATTATTTCAATAACTTTTTTATAATATATAATTTTTTCTCTTCAATGCAGCTGTTTACAAAATCGAAACATTTTTCGTGAGAAACCCAGAAAAAACTTATTGATACATATATTATTAATAAATAGTGTGATTATCCTACATATGGCTGTTTTTTATAAACACAGAAAACAAAGCCGATCTCGGTTGTAAGAGATGATATACTTTGAAGCTTTTTTTGCTCTTTCGCCCCGGTCTTGTAAAAGTACGGTGTCATTGTAAACAGGTCGTTTACCTGCTCGGGAGAGGAAAGAGTCATATCGGACAGCACGCTTTCTTCCTCTACTTTATTAAAAAGCGGCGAAGCAAACTTTGGCGGCGGATTTTCGTAAACCTTGTCGTATACCATTTCTTTAAGACCATAGAGATGCCTTGGCGATGGACTTACGGTGATTAAAATGCCTTCTCCTTTCAGAATACGGAAGAATTCCTTCTCTGAGATCGGCGCGAATACGGAAAGCAGAATATCCGCACTGTTGTCCGAAAACGGCAGGGCATTTACGCTTCCGACAACGAAGGATATGTTCTTATATGTTTTTGAAGCCAACGCAACGGCCTCTTTTGATACGTCAAGACCGTATGCGCTTATATTATATCCCGCTGCGTCAAGCATAGCGGTTAAAGCGTTAGTGTAATAGCCTTCTCCGCATCCCGCGTCAATTAAAATAAGATTTTTGTTTAACCCAAAGGATTCAATTATATAAAAAAGCTTTTGTATTATTACGGCATAGTTCCCGAGACTCAGAAATCTTCTTCTCGCCGAGACCATAAGCTTATTATCACCGTGAACGGCGTTTTTCTTATTTCCGAGAAGCAGGTTTACATATCCCTGTGAAGATATGTCATAGCAATGTCCGTTAGGACACTTAAAGATGCGTTCGAAGTTATTTAACGGCAGTCCGCATTTCGGACAAACAAACATAGGTAGCTCCCCTTTTTGCGAATCTGAATGATCTATAAAATTATACACCCGAAAGAAAATTTTGTCAAGGTTCTGTTAATTTACATTTTTACTATTGAATAATCATGACGTTAAAGATATAATATATATAATTATTTAAGAATAAATTTAGGTGATGTACTGATGCTTGAGGAAATAATTGAAATATTGGCTTCGCAGCTTTCGCTTTCGGTAGACGATATAACGCTTGATTCGGATATAACGGGAGATCTTGGAGCTGATTCGCTGGATATCGTAGAGCTTGCGGATAAATTTGAAAATCGGTTTTCCGTTTCCGTGACTGATGAGGAAATTATGTCTATCAAAACAGTTTCCGATATTCTGACTTACTTGGAAAACAACAGCAGCAAGGTTCAAAAAAGCGACATTTGATGCGGATCTAAGTATTGTAAATAGATTTCAGAAGATCTGACTCAAAAAGTTTTATTATATAAGATTAACCTCATCCACACTTTTTTCAATTATAAATTTAACGGGGTATGAAAATGGATTACATTAAACACGCTGTGGAAACTATTAAAAAGGGCGCAGAGGAAGCGGCTGATAAGGCTGCATCGGCTTATAGAAAATCAGAGCTCCGGAAAGAGCTTAAAGAAATGTACGAAGCTCTCGGGAAAATAAGATATTCAGAAATCAAAAATAATAATCTGTCTGAGGAGGAAACACTGAAACTGACAAGTGAGATAGACCGTATTCTAAGGGAAATGAGCGACATAAAAGGTGAAGTCGGAAAAGTTTGCGAGAGTTGCGCTGAGGCAGTCCCTTCGGACTGTCGATATTGTCCGCATTGTGGCGCAAAGCTGTATTGACATTGCTTTCAATAAATCGTACAAAAACGCTGTTTAGCGAAAGAAAGGTATTGGCCTAAAATGCATAGAATAATATATAATCCGGTAATAGTGTTTATTATTGGCTTCGTTACTTTCGGGATAGGCAATCTGATTTTTATCTTTTTGTTTTCTGAACATGTGGCTCGCGAGTATCATCTTACAATAATTCCGATGAGGGAAGTTGTTATTAATCTTTTAACGTTCGGTATTTACGGAATAATATGGACATATAAGACAATTATGTTGATTGAAGCTGAAGACAGCCGTGTTACATCCTCGGCGCTGCTTGCGGCAATAATATCCGCAATCCCTTTTTTAAGATGTATATCAATGGCGGTCATAAGCTCAAAACTCATTAATCAAAGTTAGCAGGGAAAGGATTTACGGAAATCGTGTAATGATTGCGATAGGATGTGAAAATATTTCTGTTTCTTACGGTGTTGACATAATACTTGACAAAGTAACGTTTTCTGTAAATGAAGGAGAAAAGCTGGGTATTGTGGGTGTGAACGGGGCAGGGAAGAGCACACTTTTGAACATACTCAGCGGGTACTCGGAGCCGGATGGCGGAAGGGTTTTTATATCGAAAAATCTCTCCTTGGGAGTACTGCGTCAGCAGGTAGGATATGAAAGCGATAAAACGATTTTCGATGAACTGGTTTCGGCGTTTTCGTCTCCTGATACAGACGATGTTGGTAATACTGAGTCGGCAAAAGGGGAGTATATCAGTCGGGTAAAGGGTTTTTTGAAAAATCTCGGCTTTGGTGAAGAGCAGATATATAATATGCCGGTCTCGGCCTTGAGCGGCGGGCAGAAAACCAGAATAACAATAGCAGCTCTTCTTTTGGGAGATTACGATATACTTATGCTTGATGAGCCGACAAACCATCTGGATATACAGTCTTTGGATTGGCTTGAAGATTACCTTAAAGCAACCGCTAAAACTGTTATAATAATTTCCCATGACCGTTATTTTCTCGACAGAGTAACATCAAAAACGCTTGAAATAGAAAATCATAAGTCAAAGCTGTATAACGGCAATTACACATATTACGCTGAAAAAAAGAAAGCAGACCGTGAGATACAGGAAAAGCATTATAAGGATCAGCAAAAGGAAATCGCGAGAATAGAGGCTTATATAGCAAATCAAAGAAGATGGAACCGGGAAAGAAATATCATAGCCGCCGAGAGCCGTGAAAAAATGCTTGATAAAATGGTTAAAGAAGAAAAGCCGGAAAATCTTCCTTCAAAAATAAAACTGAGATTTGAATCAGCCGGAAGATCCGGCGATGACGTTCTATCGGTTCGCGGTTTAGAAAAAAAATTCGGGGATAAAATCCTTTTTAAAGAGGTTTCCTTTGAATTAAAATACAGAGACAAAGCTTTTTTATTTGGTGAAAACGGGTGCGGTAAATCTACCTTGATTAAAATAATCGCCGGAAAATTGCCTCCGGATAAAGGAGTGATTGACTGCGGTTATAATGTATATCTTGGTTATTACGATCAGGAAAATCAGGAGCTTAGCGGTGATAATACCGTAATGGACGAATTATGGTCAGAAAACGAGTCTGCAACACCCGGGGAAATACGATCGCTTCTTGCAAAGTTCTTGTTTACAGGAGACAGCTGCTTCAAACCGGTTTCTGCGCTTTCCGGAGGAGAACGCGCACGGCTTACACTTGCAAAGCTTTTAATGTCAAAAAATAATTTTCTGATACTCGACGAGCCTACAAATCACCTTGATATAAACAGTCGTGAGGCGCTTGAGAGCGCGTTATCAGAATATGACGGAACACTGCTCGCGGTAAGCCATGACCGATATTTCGTAAATAAGCTTGCTAATCGTATGTTGGTTTTCGGAGCCCTGGAACGGGGCAGGATTTTTGATTATAAAGGTGGGTATTCCGAATATTTAACCTATATATCAAAATACAGGCAAAATAATGACGCCTCTTCAGAAATTAAAACCGTTTCGGAATCTAAGAACGCATATCTGAAAAAAAAGGAGGAGGCCTCGGAAAAACGCCGCCTTGCGCACAAAATCGAGGTCGCGCGTAAGGAGGCTGAACGCATTGAGAATCGTATTTCTGAAATAGACGCTGAATGTCAATCCGAAGCGTCAAGCGACCATAAAAGACTGTCAGAGCTCTTTGTGGAAAAGAATGCGCTTGAAGAAAAACTCATGGAATATTACGAGCTTCTTATGGAAAAATAATTTTCATTAAAGCTGAATAAATAATAAATTAAACGGTAATAAATATGATAATATATCATAAGCTTGATATACAGGATATCACATCGGATTTTTTTGACGGATTTATCAGAACCCAGGTCGTGACAGATTGTTTTCGTAAAATAAACGGTGCGTGGGTCATTAAATATGAACCGTTTATTGACGACTGGAGCGAACGGGATTATAATGATTTGATAAGATATCTTAAAAATACAGTCAATTCAAACGGATTTGCGGTCGGGGCATTCAGTGACTGTAAGCTGAAAGGTTTTGCCACAGTGGAACCAGAAAGGTTTGGAAGTAAGCTTCAATATATGGAGCTGTCAAATCTTCATGTTTCGCGGGATAGCCGTGGTCAAGGCATTGGCAGACAATTGTTTAATATGTCAAAAGCCTTTGCTGAATCAAGGGGAGCTTTAAAGCTGTATATATCCGCGCATTCGGCTATAGAAACTCAGGCTTTTTATAAAGCAATGGGATGCGCTGAGGCGATGGAATATAATATGAAGCTTGTTGATAAGGAACCGTTTGATTGTCAGCTTGAATGTCAGCTGTGATCGAATTAAATTCGGTTTTGAGTACAATTGATCAAATAATCGAATTTAATTCGATTACACACATACACAGACAACGCAACTGAATAATTACAGACGGATTACTCAATGCTTTAATTGCGTATCCGTCTGTTTTATATTGCTCTATATTATACTAAAGTTCCATTTAGTATAATCCGTCTTAGGTGATTTTATTATACTATAATTATTGTAGGAAAAAAAGATACATTTTGTAAAGTGTTTTTTAAGATTTTATTAAGCGTGTACCGTGTACGGGCTTTGCGTAGACGTAGCAGCAAAGCCCCTTATTATTTTAATGTTTTGTGATCGGGGCGGTGCGATCGCTCCATTAAAACAATCCAAATACATTTTTTCTTTCTCGTTCCCCCCTAACCCCCCTAACCCCCCTTCCCCCGAAATGAAAAAGCATTTCATTGCATTACATGCTTTTTCATTTCCCTCACTGGGGGAAGGGGGGAAGGTGGAAATGGCATTATGAAATCAAGAAGCATTATTTTTTTCTGGGCAAACAAGGAGGCAAGGCGACATATAGTCGTCTTGCCTCTGCCTCTCCATTATGGGCGAGTATGTCCGCTTGTCAAGCACCGTAAAACTTTACAAAAGTGTTTGTAAACTTTTACTCTCTTGCTTGAGCAAGCTATATAATATCATACAATGTTTATTTAATTTAATCGGAACTTTTCTTGCTTTTAAACAACTCAAAAGAAAAATGCTAATATAACACAAAACATTATTTATTCATTTTTACTCTTGTTTTTCAAATATCCAATTGGAGCCTTAAGAAGTCTTTCCGTTGATAATCTTTGCCATTTTTCGGGCTTTGCTTGCGGGATTGTATCAGATCTATGCTTATAACAATGTGTATCATATTGCCTGAACGGAGGCATAAAACCAAAAGCTACACGCATATTATCTTCTGTATTTCCATTATTAGTGTTAGTTATTTCGTCAGTTATTGTTATATTTCGGACTTGTACGGTATAAAATTTGAAAAAGTAACCAACTAAAGGAAGCCATGACAAAAAAGGTACTTTCCAGACGCGAAAACGCGACAGAACAAATACCGTATTCATACGACGCCGTATAATTGTAGTTATATTGCTCGTTGCCTGAGTATTAACAATAAGCTTACACTCTCTTGCAGGACTGCTATAAAGATGACGAAAAAGCCTTATTTCCTCATCAAAAAGACCGGAATCATAATCATTATTCCCTTCTCTACGATCTTTAAGCTCACGCTTACTTGCACATTCTATGATATTTTGGTTAGCGTATGCAAATTGGTTTGCAAATACATCAACTTCATCGATAAAAACAACAGAACCTTTTACAATGCTTTCTTGCAATGTAAGCATTTCAGGCGTAAGCTTAACGGAATATTCTTTTCGAGATATTTTAATAGGTATAGAGCTATAAAGCAAGGGCTTTGCAAGCCTATGTTTCCTATGGAAAAGATTATATAGCTTTGTACGCCATCTTGCCTTTTTGAGCTCTCTAACGGCTGTAGAGACCGATATAAAGCTCTTACCAGTACCTAATCCACCAGTAAAGGCTATGACTGTATCATACTTGATAAAATAAGGCTTTATGATAATAAACAATATTACTATAGCTACTATTAGTATTATCCAGATCACGGCAACACCCCCATATCGGGGACAGTTGCCGCGGTCTGAATGATATCTATCAAACTTACATCATTTGCAGACATCACGGCAAAAGCCGAAACTATAAGCAACAGGATAAATCCCGCTGAAAGAACTTGTGTATTATTTGGAAATACAAGCTTTGTAAGCAAATACAGCATTGATATTACTAAGTATACAGTTATTATCTGCGATACTACAGTTACAATTGTTATGTTATTTATGCCTGTAAATTCCATTATGAATTCGTTAAAATAATCGTAAATCAATAAATCACTCCATTCTTAGAAAAATTTCATATTAGTTTCCTCAATATTATCATCATTATTTTCTTCTATTTGTATATCATTATTATTATCTTTATGTTTTTCTTCAAAATATCTAATATAATTACATATATAATTTAAATGATCATTAGTAATATCTTGATTTTCCAAAATCTTACTAACCACAGCAAAAATTAAAAATAATACAAAAAATGCCAATGACAAATACAAAAAAGTAATAGATGAAAGAAAAGCATATAAAAGAGAAACACAAAACAAAAGTAAAAACAATGCAGAAATAAAACTCAATAAAACTTTCATAAAAACACTCCATTTATGAATAAATTTTAATTGTAGTATATCACATCAATTTAAAAATGTCAATGGTAAATTAATTAATTAAAGTATTTTGAACAAAATTATTAACACTTTCCTCAGTTTCCTTAAATTCCAATCCACGACAAAAACCCGAAAAAGAACCATCAGAAGAAATAAAAGAACATACATCAAAAGAAGCAGGAACTGTTATATACTCATAAGTATTAGAAGTTGCTTGAAAACCAACATAATGATAAAGCACTTCAAAAGTCGAACCATCAGAAGAAGATTCATAAACAACACGTATACACTCACTGTAAGTCTCACGAGAACGACCAAAAACACTTAAAGTAACAGAATACAAATTCGGATAAATAGCAGATATAGTATCGTAAACACCAATAGAAGAAACCAAACGAGTATTAACAAGATACCATGAAACACTTATCTGCTCACCCTGAAATTCATAATAACCTAACGGAGCGGGATTATTAGGATCAAGTAAAGAAACAGAAGAATTAACACGGAAAGAATCAATACCAAAAATACCATTTACAGTTTGTATAACAGAAGATAAATTATTAACTGTATCAATAAGCAAATTAAATGAAGAACGATAATCAATCGAAAATACCATACAAATTACTAATAATATACATAAGAAAATAATAAAATAATTTCGCATTATGTACCTCTTATTATTTTAACAATTAACAAAATAAAGAAAGCAAAAATAACAACCTCTAAAACAGTAGATACTGTTAAATTGCCAATACCTATAGAAAAAAATGGACTGAAAAAAGTACTTAAACCTTCAAAAAAACCAGAAATACCATTATTAACTATTTCATCAACATTTTGACCATTTATAGTACCGTCAGCATATCCAGCTTGATAGCCTTCATTGTAAGAGCCTGTTCCCTGATCTAATCCGGCTTGATAGCCTTCATCATAGCCAATCTCATATCCTGCGCTTTCTCCTGCTGTATATCCTTGATTATAGCCTGCTTCTTGTCCTGCTGTCTCTCCGGCTGTATATCCTTCATTATATCCAGCTGTATGTCCAGTCTGATAACCTTCACTATATCCGGCTTCTTCACCTTCATTATATCCAGCTTCATATCCAGCTTCGTATCCTTGATTATATGATTCATCCGATACTACAAAATCAGCATAATATAAATTTACAAAACCATAATCAAGTAAATAAGTTAATGTATATGTCAATTCATTATTATTTGGTAAATCATACAAATAAACATAAAAATCAACTGTTGAACCATAACCATTATAAGTAATATCAATAGATGATAAATTTGATGTTATAGAAGATTCCAAAGAAGAAGAACTATCAGCAGGAAACATTGAAATATAATATAAACCGGGTTCTATACCTGTTAATGGTTCATCACCAGCTAAAACAGAATCAATTTGACCGCGTTCATGTGTATAATCTACAACTTCTTTTCCATTTACAGTTGCTTTATAAACTTTAACACTCGAAAAAGCAGTACCAAATCTTACCTTTATATCATCATCAGGCAAATACAAATAAAAATGATAACCACCTGCCCATGATATCGGATGATATACATATTGATATCCTGATACTCCTGTAAATGTAATATCAGCACTTAATAGATCTTTAGTATATTCTACGTAATAAAATCCCTCATCAAATATAAAAGTTGATTGATCGTCAACAGAACTATCAAAATATGGTGTTGACAAATGACCTAATATATTATCACTTTGAGTTGCTGTATCATCAGCAAATATACTTGTTACCATAGTACAGCTTAATACCAGTACTATAGTAAACAAGGCAGTTATTGTTTTAACTGCCTGCTTACACATAATAATTACCTCCTCTAATTTGATTCACGACGGAATAAACCAGTAATCCATCTGATTACACCATAACCGAGAGATATACCGAAGAACACAAGAATGAAGATTCCTAAATCGTTAAGACCTGAGAAAGTGCCTTCAGTTCCCTGCACCATAAATATATGCTGGAACGCTTCAAGAAAAGCGCCACCTAGACCAGATACAAATTCGGTTATAGCTTGAATTATTACGGTTACAATTTCAGTAGCAGTCAATATTTTTTTCTCCTCTCTTACTTATTTAATAAGGCTTTCGCCGTTATTACAATATTACAAATGTATTTATTTTATCGCCAAAAATGACATATCCAGCTATCAGCTTTCCTACTTCTATTTTCATTTCATCACCTACTACAAAAGCATTAATAACAAGGTGATTAACATCCGTGAAAAGACTTACCATTAGCTTTCCTGTTTTTGTCCTCTTTGTTGATACTATTTCATATGTTTTCATCGTTTTTTTCCTCCAATTCAAGATGTGATATATATTCTTTCATAACTTCTATTAAATCAAATTGTCTTTCTATTAAGTAATACATCTTTTGATTTTCACTTTCTATATCACATATTATTGATTTTATATCTTCAATTATCATTTTTGTTATTCTCATTATATTTCTCCTTATCTATTTTTTCTAATATATAATCTACAACATTATATCTTTCAAAAATAAAAAATAAACAATCTTCAATAAAATCTATTTTATGATGTATATCACAAATTTCTTTTTCTATTATCGTTATTTTCTCTTTCATTCTTTTACTCCTTTAAATCCTCGTTTACCCCTCAGGGGTTTCTTTTTGCCCGCCGCCGTTCCGGCCACTTCTTTATTTTGTCTTTCTCAAAATGATTGCAACCAGTAGTATTTAACGGAATTTATTAATTCCGTTTACCAACACCCCGGTCGGCGGCGGGATTGTATAATTGCCTTCGGCAATTGTTTATTTTTGGTATAAAAAATTAATCTCTTGGATTAATTTTTTATCTGTCTTTAATGTAATTCTTCTTTTCTGTCAATTTCTCTAATATAGAACACTCTGTCATTGTTTAGCTTTGATACGTCTTTCTTTAAATTGTACATTCCTTCTTGAAAGTGTTCCAATTGGGCTGTTATATCTCGTTTTACTCTGAATAATTCTTTTGCTACATCATAATATTTATCCTGCTTCCTTTCCTTTATGATATCATTTATGATAATATAAGAACGTCTATATTCTGACCATAAGTTATTATTTAACACCCATCGTGTGAGCTCCTCTCTACTCTCTTTAGGGTAGCTTTGTATATGGTCTAATATTTTTATTATTTTGTCCTCTTCATCGGCAATAAATTGCCTATTAAGATATCTATCGATATTTAGTTCATGTGATATTATCAATGATGGGTTATACTGGAATTTGTCGGGATCGTCTGCATGAACAAGATATCTTATTCCATGCTCTCTACTGTCGCTGTAAAAGTAATTATCCGCTATTGTCGGATATGCGCTATGTACTCTTTTGATAAATGCATCCTTTGAGCATTCTCGTGAAAGTGCAAATACTATGTGATAATGTGGTTTCTTTAATTCTCCGTCTTCCCTCCTGTCCATATCGTGAAGAATTGCGGCATATCCGCATTCAAACATTACTTGATTGTATAGTATGTCATTTATTAACTGCATGTGGTCTATACAGTCAGGATACAATTCTAAGCAATGTGTTTTGCTTCGGATTACTTTTGACATAATAAAAAACTCCTTAATTAGTTTCCTAATAACGGAGTTGTTTAACATTAGTTAATATAATGTTCCCAAAATGGTCTTAGAGCGTGTACTGATGAAAAATTATGCTCATGTTCCATTTAGTATAATAACATCTATATATTTTTTGATTAGAAAAATTATGAGTGTTCAGATTTATGACGGCTATGCTACAATTAAATCATGGTATAGCTTATCAAATTTACGGCAGTCAGTAATAAATCCGTTTGCGTCTTCATATTTATTGAATGTGATAACGGACAAGTATTAAACCGGTACACTGAAAAAATAACGCAGAGGAAATTAATTATGGATGATAAAAACGAGATAAAAAATAAAATTATTGATTACGTCTCTTCCCTGCTCCCTGAGCATATAAAAATACCTTGCAAAAATTACCTGATGGCATATCCGTCAATAAGCGAAATCAGATTGCGCTCCGGGGCGCCCATATCATTTACGGCGAGACAAAAAAATCTTGTGACCGGCATAAAATGCAGACATGAGGATATAGCCTACTGTGTCGATCGTATGACCGAGGGAAATTATATGCGTGCCGAGGAGATGATGCGCAAGGGGTATATCACGCTTTCCAGCGCCTGCCGAGCCGGCGTCGCGGGAGACGCTTTTGTGCGAGACGGAAAAATAAGCGTCCTCAGAAAGATCAATTACATAAATATCAGAATACCATCGGAGTTAACCGTACCTAATATAGCGCTTCTCGAATACCTCGAAAAAAATGAATATCATACCGGAGTACTGGTGATATCGCCTCCCGGATGCGGAAAAACTACGGTTTTAAGAAGTCTTGCGTATCAGCTCTCTGTAGCGCCGATATCAAAAAGAGTAGCTGTGGTAGATACGAACTGTGAACTTATGCTTCCTTGGAATAACGGGGAATCACTTTGTGATTTTCTTACCGGTTATCCAAAATCCGAAGGTATTTCCATAGCTCTCAGGTATTTAAATCCCGAGCTGATAATATGCGACGAGCTCGGCGGACAGGAAGAGACAGAAACGATCGCTTCCCTTCAGCATACCGGAGTCCCTCTTATCGCGTCTGCTCATGCTTCTGATTTTGCTGATCTGAGACGGAAAAAAAGTATAGCGCTGCTGCTGGAAAAAAGAGTATTCGGAGCGGTTATGCGGCTTTACAGAAGCGGAGAAAACATAAGAAGCGAGATACGTACTCTTTCGGATATCATGGGCGACGGAAATATGCAGAGTAAAGCTTTATAGCATTATTATATAATATGAAGATATTTATATGTGCGGTAGTTGTAATTCTGTCTTTATTCATCGCGAAGCTTAAAAACGATGAGTATAAAGAAGATCTTGACACATATCGTGAGCTTACGGTACTCAGCGATATGGTTTCAAGAAATTTCAAAACCGAGATCAAATCTCTTTCGGTTCTCTGTTCCGAGTATTATACAGAGATCTCCGGAGAATGCATTAGTTTTTTTGATATTGAGGAAGCAATATTTTTTATAAAAAACAGATGTAAAACGCACGGAAATGTACACGAATTTTGTGAGATACTTAAATCCTGCACTACCGCCCCGCCGGACGAGCTTGACGGACTTTGTAAAAAACTTTCTGATATTGCTTACGAAAGCTACAGGAATATGGAATCCAAATATAAAAGAGAAAGCGGAACCAGTTATATTGTCTATCCCGGAATAGCCGCAATATTAATTTCCATTCTTTTATAGTAACATGCAAGCAATGAAACGAAAATATTGCTTGGTATTTCTTGGGATTTAAACGATTTTTTTGTCCGTTGCTTTTCGGGCATATAAGATCCTCTTACACAAATTTTTTATTTACATGATCCTCAAAAAAGCGGATCATTGACCGCCGTAGGCGGCATGGTGATTGATATGGATATCGGACTGATTCTTAAAATCGCCGGAGTCGGGTTTATAGTCAGCGTACTGACACAGATACTTAGTAAAAACGGCCGCGACGATCAGGCGAATTTTGTTTCACTGGCAGGAATAATTATAGTACTGTTTATGCTTATAGGAAAGATAGGCGAGCTGATAGATTTGATACAGGGAGTTTTTGGAATTGTATAACATTTTAAAGATCGGCGGCGCGGCAATAATATCCGTAGTTTTGGCGCAAATATTGAAAAACAGGGGGTCCTCACTTTCCGGTCACCTCACTGAAATAACCGCTGTAACTATTCTGATTTCCGTAATTGCGTCTCTCTCCCCTCTTGTTTCATTTGTACGCGGATTAATTTCCGGAGGCGATGGAGAAACAGATGTAATAAATCTGTTAATGACCGTAGTTGCGGTGGCGATAATCTGTCAGACAGTATGCGACATATGCAAGGACAACGGAGAGAACACACTTTCTTCTGTTGTTGAATTTGCGGGTAACTGTGAAATTATTCTTCTCTCACTTCCTATTATAAAAAAACTGCTTGACACCGCTATCGGAGCTTTGGCTATATGAAAAAAATCCTGACAGTTGTTTTATTTATTATATTGACGCTTTTCGGTACGTGTGTTTATGCCGATGACGCAGTTTACTCGGATTCCGATGAGCTTTCGAGCTATAATGCCGATGATTATCTTCCGCCGGAGGTCACGGACAAGCTTGAGGAAAACGGTATCTCTATTGAAAGCGAAGGTCTGATGAGGACAGCCCTTGACACTGTAATAGCTTTTTTACGAGCTGCGTTTGAAGACTACTCGGGGAAAATAGTTACTCTGTTGGGGATTATACTGGTTGTATCAATTGTATACAGAATTATTGATAATAAACCGTATAAACAGATAATATCCTACATTATTACATTGTACATCTGTCTGCAAATGCTTTCGATATTTTCTATGCTTTTAACGGATGTCTCGGAATCCTTAGACTCTCTTGCTGATATTTTGAAAGCAGTAATTCCTGCGTTTACCGCTGTTCTGCTTTTAGGAGGAAACGCCTTTTCCTCAGTATCCTCAAGCGCCTCTCTCGGAACTGTGCTGGTTTTTCTTGAGATAATACTAAACAAAGTATTAATCCCTTTGGTGGTCATACTGATGCTGCTGGTGGTTTTTGAAAAGCTTTCGCCGCAGTTTTCTGAAATACGAGTTGTACCGTCGGTAAAAAAATTCATTTTAAGCAGTGTTTCCTTTATCACTACTGTAATGCTTACGGTAATATCGTTCCAGAATATTCTGGCATCCAATAAGGATTCCCTGTCCGCGCGAACTGTTAAATTTGCAGCCTCAAACTTCATTCCGGTCGTTGGCTCGGCGGTGGGAGAATCGCTTAAAACCGTCGGAGCAGGAATGAAATACCTCAAAACCACTGTCGGAGGAGCTGTAGCGGCAGCAATTTTGGTAACAGTTCTTCCGGCTATAGCAAGAATACTTATATTAAAGCTTTTTCTCGGCATGCTTTCATTTGCCTGCGGTATGATAGGCTGTACAACCGAAAAAGGGATATTCGAATCATGTGTAAATATTCTTGATATATTAAACGGAATTATCATTTGTATTACTGTATTATCAATTTTGATAACGGTCTTATTCGTAACGACAGGTTTCGCTCTTGGAGGAACTTAATAATTTCGCAATCAAAGCGACACCGGAAGAAAGGTATTAGGATGATCAACAATATTACGGATTTGTTAAAATACATAATTTCGGTTTGCCTGGCCTGCTCATTTGTAACGTTGCTTGTATCAAAGACGCGATTCAACTCAGCGGTACGTTATGTGGCAGGGATAGTTGTGTTATTGTCTGTAGTTACCATCCTCTCCCCTCTTATTTCCGCACTCGGTTCGCTGATAACAATAGATTTTGAAATACCGGATCATGTTATTGAAGAGCCTGACGGCGGCTCAGAAGACATAATAGACAACAGCGCGGTATACATATGCAGATATACAAAAACCCTTATATCGCAGCGCTTCGGAATTCCTGAAGATAAAATAACGGTTTCCGTATCCCTCGACAGTACAGATATAAACAGTATTCAATTAAAAAATATCACTGTCTCATTGCCAGGGGAAAATTCCGAGCTGTTCGCAAGCGTCGCTGATTATGTATCCGGCACGTTAGGCTGCGGCTGTACTGTAATCGAAAGCGATGAATAAAAGGACACGGTAATTAAAGAAAGGATCGCTCGTAATTATGAAAGAGATATTCAAAAACAAAAAAGTTCTGATGGCTATCATCGGATGCATATGCGGTATCCTGTTGATAATAGCAGGTTCATATGGCGGCGGCACCGATAAGAACACTGAAAATCAAAACTCCGAGCTGTACCCCTCAGAGGAACTGGAGATATATACGGAACGTCTTGAAAAAAGAATATGTGACCTTGTCGGGAAAGTTAACGGCGTGACAGATGTTTCTGTACTTGTAACAATAGACACTTCGAATGAAAACGTTTACGCTACCTCCGGCAGCAACGGAGATTTTGTCATTGTAACAGATCCATCAGGCAAGGAAACTCCGGTAAAGATTATGGAAATAACCGCTAATATCCGAGGTATTGCCGTCGTTTGCGATTATGGGGGGGACGAAGCTTTAAGGAAAAATATAATTGAAATGCTCTCTTCTCTATTCAGTATCGGCACAAACCGCATTTCCGTAATGCCGGCATGATAAATATTTATAAAAATTTATAAAAACGTTTATGTCTGATATTATCTGACTGAAATCTTCGTTTGTGACTTTTCTGTATACTCTGATTTAATCACATATTCTTATACAAAATTTTTTTCAAAGTTTCAAAACCCATTTTTAGCTTGAATCGTCAAGTCAAAAAACTCTTTTCCGGGGCTGTGTTAATTTAAAAGCAACAGCCCCGGTTTTATATTTGCCAAAATTTTCTTTAAGCAAATTGCAGAAAGCGGCGCATAAAAACTCCTGTATTTTGCCGGATTATATAATTTTTTTGAAAAATGTAAAAAAACACTTTACAAAAAAGAAAAAATGGTATATTATAATATAAATACTATATAACATAACAGCCGCGCCGCGTATTTCCCACGTAAGAAAGGAATTTATATCGATGAATAAAAATTATCTGACGGAAAACATGACTATGCTCTGTGATTTTTATGAGCTCACCATGGCAAACGGTTATTTTAAAACAAATTTAAAGGATAAAATAACTTATTTCGATGTGTTCTTCAGAACGGTTCCGGACGGAGGCGGTTTTGCTATCGCCGCAGGACTCGACCAAATCATAGATTATATCGAGGAGCTTCGTTTTTCCGAAACCGATATAGATTACCTGCGTTCCAAGCACATTTTTGACGAGGATTTTCTTGCCTATCTCAAAACCTTCAGATTTACCGGAGATATTTGGGCGATACCTGAAGGTACTCCAATATTTCCCGGAGAACCGGTTATAACAGTACGCGCCCCTGCTATCGAGGCTCAATTTATAGAAACATACCTTCTGCTCATATTTAACCATCAATCCCTTGTGGCTACAAAGACCAACAGAATAGTCAGAGCGGCAAAGGGCCGGGCGGTCAGTGAATTCGGTTCAAGACGCGCACAAGGCGCGGAGGGAGCTATTTTGGGAGCAAGAGCGGCGTTCATAGGAGGCGTAAATAACTCCGCCTGTACTATAGCCGACATACGTTACGGAGTTCCGGCCGGAGGAACAATGGCTCACAGCTGGGTAATGATGTTCGATGACGAATATACCGCTTTTAAAAAATACTGTGAGATATATCCCGAAAACGCTACGCTTCTTGTCGATACTTATAATGTTCTCAAAAGCGGAGTGCCAAACGCCATCAGGGTTTTTAAAGAAGTGCTCGAGCCCCGTGGGATCAGAAACTGCGCAATACGTCTTGATTCGGGAGACTTATGTTATCTTACTAAAAAAGCCAGAAAAATGCTGGACGACGCGGGTCTTGATTACTGCAAAATAGTCGCCTCTAATTCTCTTGACGAATATATAATCCGTGATCTTCTTTTGCAGGGAGCTCAAATCGACGCTTTTGGCGTCGGAGAACGTCTTATTACCTCAAAATCCGATCCGGTTTTCGGCGGAGTATATAAAATTTCAGCGGTTGAGGACGAAAACGGTAATATAATACCAAAGATAAAGATCAGCGAAAATATAACCAAAATAACCAACCCGCACTATAAGAAGGTCTACAGGCTTTATGAAAATGACAGCGGAAAGGCTATTGCCGATCTTATATGCGTTCATGACGAGATAATAGACGAAACAAAGCCCCTTGAGATATTTGATCCGGATTATACGTGGAAACGCAAGATACTTACGGATTTCAGAGCGGTGGAGCTTCAAAAGCCGGTGTTTATAGGCGGTAAATGTGTATATCCGAGATATACGACGGATCAGATACGCGATTACTGTGCCGCTCAGCTCGAGCTTCAGTGGGACGAGGTAAAAAGATTTGAAAACCCTCATAATTATTATGTCGACCTTTCTCAGAAGCTATGGGATACCAAACAAAAGCTTCTAAATGAAAACAGTATACTATAAGCTCATGCTTATAGCAATTATAATCAGGGCACTTACGGCAAAAATCTAAAGATATTGCCGCCTTTGGCGGCATGGAGGATTAAAATGATACAGAAACCAAGAGGTACGATAGATATTCTCCCTAAAGAGGCAAAAAAATGGCAGTTTATCGAAAACGCCGCGAGAAAGGTATGCAAAAAGCATGGGTTCGGTGAGATCCGATTCCCTACCTTTGAGGAAACACAGCTGTTCGCGCGTGGGGTCGGAGATACCACGGACGTTGTTCAGAAGGAAATGTATACTTTTATTGACCGAGACGGTACAAGCTATTCACTGCGTCCTGAGGGGACGGCGTCAGTCGCAAGATCAGTGATAGAAAACGGCCTTGCGTCTGAAACGATGCCGCTTAAGCTGTTCTATATTATCAACTGTTTTCGCCATGAAAGACCCCAGGCTGGAAGATACCGGGAGTTTTATCAATTCGGCGCCGAGCTGTTCGGAGCTGCCACACCGACCGCCGACTTCGAGCTTATCTCACTTGCCGCGGATTTTCTTGACGCTCTGGGAATAACCGCTACGACTCTGCATATAAACTCAATAGGCTGCCCGAGCTGTCGTCCCAATTATAAAAACGCTCTTGTCGCTTATTTTTCCGAACGGAGGGACGAGCTCTGCGATACCTGTAAAGTCAGGCTTGACACAAACCCTCTCCGTATACTCGACTGTAAAAGTCCCGTTTGCTCAGAAATATGTAAAAACGCGCCTAAGACAATAGACTATCTTTGTCAGGATTGCTCGGCGCACTTCGATGGTCTGAAAGCCAGACTTGGGGTTTCCGGTATAAGATATAATATCGATCCTCATATTGTCAGAGGACTTGACTATTATTCAAGAACGGTATTTGAGTTCATAAGCGAAGGTATCGGAGCCCAGAGTACTGTATGCGGAGGCGGGCGTTACGATGGACTTGTCAGCCAGATCGGAGGTCCTGAGCTTGCCGGAATAGGCTTTGCTGCGGGAATAAACCGCTTAATCCTTTCTATGGAAAACGGGTCGGCGTATAAAGAGGAAGAGGAATTTGTGGATCTTTATATCGCCGCGCTTGGGGAAAGTGCCTCCGTTAAAGCAACCGGGATATGCGCTGTCCTGCGATCAAAGGGATTTACGGCCGAAACCGATATGGTCGGAAGAAGCTTAAAGGCTCAGATGAAATACGCAAACAAGATAAACGCTAAATACACACTCATAATCGGAGACGGAGAGATTGAAACGGGGAAAGCCCAGATAAGAAAAATGGAAAACGGACAACAGACTGAGATAAATATAGAAGATATCGCCGCGATCATTTCAGAGCTTTCCGCAAAATGATATAGAACCGTCGGAGCGCGGAAAAGTTATCGGACCGACGCGCTTTAGCATAAGAGACTAATATAAGAAAGGACGCTTTCATATACACGAAAGCAATGGATATAATCATGTCGGAGTTACTTGACAAAACTGATAAAAGAACTAAGTACTGCGGACTTTTTACTTCTGACGATATAGGGAAAAATGTCTGTGTAATGGGATGGTGTCAGCGCCAGAGAGACCTTGGAAGCCTAATATTTATCGATCTGCGCGACAGGACAGGTATTGTTCAGCTCTCTTTCAACGAAGAAACTCCCGAAGATGTTTATCAACTTGCCTTCAGGACGCGCGCTGAATATGTGATCTGCGCAAAGGGCATTGTCCGTCACCGTGGCGAAGGAGCCGTAAATAAAAATATGCCGACAGGCGAGGTGGAGATAGCTGTAAGCGAAATGAAATGGCTCTCCTCTTCTCTAACGCCTCCCTTCGCCATAGTCGAGGACAGCGACGTCAGACCGGAGCTGCGCTTAAAGTACAGATATCTTGATCTCAGACGGCCGGATATGCAGAATAATATCATGGCAAGAAGCAGAATAACTAAATTGGTACGCGATTATTTCGATGAAAACGGTTTTATTGAAATCGAAACTCCAAATCTTATAAAGCCTACTCCCGAAGGAGCGCGCGACTATCTCGTGCCGAGCCGGGTCCATCCGGGATCATTTTACGCGCTTCCGCAATCACCTCAGCTATACAAACAGCTTCTCATGCTTTCAGGCTTTGACAGATATATTCAGATAGCAAGGTGCTACCGTGACGAGGATCTCCGCGCCGACCGCCAACCCGAGTTTACTCAGATAGACGAGGAAATGTCTTTTGTCACTCAGGACGACATAATCGAGATAAACGAGGGTCTTTTAAAAAAGCTTTTCAAGGAGTTTTTAGGGATAGAGCTTCAAACTCCCCTTCCACGCATGACATACGCCCAAGCAATGGAGCGATACGGCTCGGACAAGCCGGATCTCCGTTTCGGCTTTGAGCTTATAAACATATCCGATGCGGTAAAAGACAGTGAGTTTAAAGTATTTTCCGGCGCAGTCGCCGACGGAGGATCCGTGAGAGCTATAAAAATTGATGGCGGAGCTTCCTTCTCACGCAAGGAAATAGATTCGCTTACCGAGTTTGTAAAAACCTATCGAGCCAAAGGGCTTGCTTGGTATAAGCAGACCATGGACGGAGCCGTATCCTCTTCTTACGCGAAATTCATGACAGATGAAGAAAACAAAAAGATACTCGAAAAAACCGATTTCAAACCGGGAGATCTGCTTCTTATAGTCGGAGATACAAAAAATCAGGTAGTGTTCGATTCTCTTGGCGCGCTCCGTCGAGAGGTTGCGTCACGAATGGGACTGCTGAAACCTGACGACTACAGGCTTCTTTGGATAACCGAGTTCCCTCTCCTTGAGTACAGCGAGGAGGACGGTCGTTTTTACGCGAAGCACCATCCGTTCACCATGCCGATGGAGGAGGATATCCGTTATCTTGACAGCGATCCCGGCAGAGTAAGAGCCGTGGCGTATGATATTGTAATTAACGGTATGGAAGCGGGAGGCGGTTCGGTGCGTATACATGTGCCTGAGCTGCAGGAAAAAATGTTCTCGGTCCTCGGAATGGAAAAAGAGGAATACGAAAATAAATTCGGCTTCCTTATTGAAGCGTATAAATACGGAGCTCCTCCGCACGCCGGTCTGGCTTTCGGTCTTGACCGCCTCTGTGCTCTACTTATGGGAATAGACGATATCCGTGACGTTATTGCGTTTCCTAAGGTACAAAACGCTTCCGAGCTAATGACCGGAGCCCCCGCACCCGCAGATCCGGCAGCGCTTTCTGAGCTGAAAATAAACATATCCGATAAAGAATAGGGAAAAACCAAAACGCCCCACGCAGGTACCGGCATCAGGGATGCTGCCACATTTGATTCCTAAATCCAAATAAAAACGACAGCCGCCATTTATGACGGCTGTCGTTTCAGTATGGAGAAAAAGCCAATTCGCCAAAATAATACACAAAAAGTTTTCGCCCGCCTTTTTCAAAAGGCGGTGGGGCAAGGGGCAAAGCCCCTGTTGTCCTCTGCGGAGGACGGCTGGTTTCACGCATTGTTTTTTCAGTTGTTACCGAAGAAAGTTTTTATTTCCCACATTCTCGCCATCTGGTCAACTTGGAAGGGACAGCGGCTGTTGCAGTGCCCGCAGCTGACGCAATCGTCAGCCTTCAGCTCAAGATTCATATAATGCTGGGCAGCCATGGCGTCGCCGGCTCTCGTCAGATCGTAATATTTGTTTATCAAAGCTATATCAAGTCCTCCGGGACACGGCTGACAATGATTACAGTAAACGCACTTTCCGATCGCCGATTTCGGAGTAAATTCCGAAATAACGGAATAGTCTTTATCTTCGGCACGGGCGTCGAGATATGAAAGCACCTTTTCGAGATCATTTTTATTACTTACTCCCGGAAGAACCGTAAGCACTCCGGGCTTATCAAGAGCATATTGGATACACTGAAGCTCCGTAAGCGACTTACCGAACGGCGATGTCCTTTCATCCAGGAGCTGACCTCCGCAAAATACTTTCATAACCGAGATACCTATCCCCTCTGCCTCACAGCGGCGGTAAAGCGTTTCTCTTTCGGAATTGCTCCCGATACCCAATTCGTCGCCTTTTTCGTAATCGTAAGCCGGATTGATACTGAACATCAGCATATCTATATCTATATGATCAAGAATTTTATTTACGGTTGACGGAGTATGCGAGGACAGCCCGATGTGACGTACTGTCCCCTCTTCCTTCAATGCTTGTATATAACGGGATATACCGTTGTTTTGATAGCTGATAAAGTCCTTTTCCTCATCGATGCAGTGTATAAAACCATAGTCTATATAGTCAGTGTTCAGAGCCTTAAGCTGATACTCCACGGACCTCTTTATGGTATCTAAGTCTATAGTCCAGCCATAGCTGCCGTTTGTGTAATCCGCACCGAAATGAATCTGATAAAACACATTTTTTCTCACCTCTGACAGAGCTTTTCCGAAAATGGGAAAGCTCTCTCCCGAAGCAGACGCGAGATCATAATAATTTATACCGTTTTCATAAGCCGCACATAGAACATCTGCCGCTTCCGTTTTGTTTTCACCGGGAAAGGAGGATGTCCCAAAGCCAATAACACTAATCCTGTCTCCCGTTTTTCTGTTAACTCTGTACTCCATAGGTTTTAATCTCTCCGTTAATTGCCTTTCAAATCGTATCTGCCCAAAAACTCGTAAGGTTTTATATGTGATATTAACTCTTTGGGTTATTAAGTGAAATCACAAAATTCGTCAAGTCATTGGCGGCGTCAGGCTTCCCAAGCGCCGAAGCCGCTTTCGACATATCAGTCCTCAGCTTTTTGTCTGTCAGAAAACGATGCAAAAGCTGTTCGACCGGGCAGTTATCCGATACCGCCATCGCTACACCGTTATTAACAAGGAACATAAGGTTTCTTACTTCATGACCCGGTATAGGATTATTCAATATCATGGGCAGTCCTTTTGAAAGAGCTTCGGAAACCGAAAGCCCTCCGGGCTTTGTTATTATACAGTCCGAGGCGTCCATAAGCAGGTTTATCTTATCCGTATATCCGAATTTCAGTGTTTTATGAACGGTTTTGATTTCTTTGAGCTTTCTAAACTCGTCCCTTGACGAACCGCAGACGGCAGCGATCTGGAAGCACACTTTAAGCTTATCGATACTCTTAACCATTTCTGTTACTGAGCCATAGCACATGCTTCCGCTCATTACCGTAACGAGAGGCTTGTCGGGAATAAGTCCCAGCAGCTTTTTCGCTTCTGATTTATTTCTTCTTTTCTCAAATTTTGCGTTGATAGGGATACCGGTAAAAAGCATTTGCGAGCTTGTATATCCTCTCTTAGCGCATTGGTTTGCCAGCTTTTCCGAGGGAAGCAGGATATATTCGATATTTGTGGCGTCCTCCCAATAAGGATGCATAGTAAAATCTGTTACAATTCCCACTGTGATCGCGCCAATCAAATTTTTTTTCTTTAAGATCGCCACAGCCAAAGCAGAAAACACATGGGTGCAAATTATAACGTCCGGTGAAAATTTATTAATTTCCCTGTAAAGCTTGGGAGATATTACAGACAATGCTTTGTATAACAATGATCTGTTAGACGGAAGTCGTTTTTCCAATTTATCATATTCTTTTGAATAAAGACCGGATAAAGCGTCGACAGATAGCAGATAACCCTTGTCTACTGCCATACCGAGAGCCTTGTTTACACAATAGAAAGTGTCGAGGACTGCGCACTCAACGCCCGCAGCTGTAAGATGCGCCTGAACGGAAGCGGCTGTGGAGTTATGTCCCTGTCCCGCTGTAACAGTTAATACCAAAGCTTTCATAATTATCCCCATGCCGCCGCAGGCGGCTAAAAAAACCGTTTGATAGGTTTTTAACCGTTTGACCGATTTTTAATAGATATAAAAAATTTTCTTGTTTTGCTCCGCAAAAAAATTTAAACGTGAACCAGCCGCATATTGACGAGATGTAATATATTTTTCACGCTAATCCCTTATGCCGCCATTGGCAGCTAAATACCGTTTACAACATTTTTGATTTCCGTTTGCAGAAAATCAGAACACGAAATTAGTAGCAGCCGCACTACGGAAATATCATCCTCATAAGATCCTCTGAGCTTACGCCATATCTGAGGTTTGAATAAACTAAATAATTTGCGCTTTCAAATTTAATTAATTCTCGTGAATATACTATTCTTTATCTATATTAACATAAAAATATTAAAAATTCAAGAACCTATTTATTATTTTTTAATATTTATATTTTTTAAAAATCTCTTGACAAACAATAATTTTTATGATATAATAAATATACCTCTGTGGAGAGGTTTTTTTTGTGTGCTGATTTTTCTTCACTGAGGGAGAAAAGAACGGTTAAAAACCGTATCGAATCAAAATTCAGGAGGTGCAACCAAGTGAGAGTTAAGGTTACATTGGCTTGTTCAGAATGCAAGCAGCGAAATTACGATACCACCAAAAATAAGAAAAACGATCCTGACAGACTTGAACTGAACAAGTACTGTCCGTTCTGCCGTAAGCACACTCCCCATAAAGAAACTAAGTAAGGAGGAGTATCAAATGGCGGAAAAGGAAAACAAGGAAACTTCTGAAGAGCTTGACGAAGTCACCGTCTCCGAAGACACCGATAATGCCGGTACGGCCGAAAACGCCGTTGTGGCAAGCAAGGAAACTAAACCAGCCAAAAAGACGAAGGACGCTCAAGGAAAGCCCGGTTTCTTCTCGCGGATAGGAACTTCTTTGAAGAAATTCTGGAAGATGATGAAAAGCGAATTGAAAAAGGTCACTTGGTACAGCCGCAAACAAACCTTTAACAGCACACTTTTGGTTATTGTTTGTATGGTAAGCGCCGGGGTAGTTCTCGGAGTGCTTGATTTTGGCTTTTCCTGGGTGCTTGAATGGTTTGCCGGTCTCTTTTAATCAAGGGAAACGGGTGAGAAATTTATCCTGACGCATTTACAGCGTAAAGAGATTATATGCGCCGAATTTATGTAAACGACGTAAATTCTTACTATTGAACCGAAAGATCGGTATGGAGATTAGGATGAGCGATTTCAGCGATGCAATTCCGGAAATTCACTGGTATGTTGTTCACACATATTCCGGATATGAAAATAAAGTGAAAGCAAGCCTGGAAAAGATTATCGAAAATCGAGGACTTCAGGATGAGATAGTCGATATAAGGATCCCTCTTGAAATCACACAAGAAGGAGACAAACAGGTCGAAAATAAGCTTCTGCCGAGCTATGTTCTCGTAAAGATGCTGATGAATGATGCAAACTGGCATGTCGTACGTAATATAACCGGAGTGACCGGATTTGTCGGTCCGGGCTCAAAGCCGGTACCGCTTTCGGACGCGGAGGTCGCGCGTATCGGTATCGAGGTCGAAACCGTAACGTTGAACTACGGTATCGGAGACGCTGTGAAGATAGTGGACGGTCCGCTTGCAAATTACACGGGAGTCGTTCAGGCGATATCCGAAGATAAAAAAACGGTTACGGTGCTGGCTTCTATGTTTGGAAGAAACACGCCAGTGGATCTGAAATCAAATCAGGTCGAACCAATTATCTGATGCACAAAAAACTATAGTCACGGTACTTATTACCGTAAAAAAAGTGGGAGGGAGTAAGAGGCTCCCGAAGAATATTGATCAACCACATAAGGAGGAAAAAACAATGGCAAAGAAAATAACCGGGTATATAAAACTTCAGATCCCGGCCGGAAAAGCGACACCACAGCCCCCTATCGGACCTGCTCTCGGTCAGCACGGTGTTTCTATTCCTAATTTTACAAAGGAATTCAACGAAAGAACTAAAAATCAGATCGGTCTTATCATCCCCGTTGTTATAACGGTCTACGCCGACCGTTCCTTCACATTTATAACTAAAACTCCACCCGCTCCTGTTCTTATCAAAAAGGCTTGCGGAATTGAGACTGCTTCAGGCACACCTAATAAAACCAAGGTTGCGAAGCTGACCAAGGAACAGGTACGTCAGATCGCCGAGACCAAGATGCCGGATCTCAACGCCGCTTCTATTGAAACGGCTATGAGTATGATAGCAGGAACCGCACGTTCTATGGGAATAACGGTTGAGGATTGACAGGAGGTAAGGTGAAATGGCTAATAAAAAATATAAAGAGAGTCTTGCTCTTATTGAAAAAAACAAGCAGTATGAAGCCGCTGACGCGCTTGATCTCGTTTGCAAAACCGCTAAGGCAAAATTCGATGAAACAATTGAGCTTCACGTCCGTCTCGGCGTTGACTCCCGTCACGCTGACCAGCAGGTGCGT
Source organism: uncultured Clostridia bacterium (assembly GCA_944393415.1). GTDB lineage: Bacteria > Bacillota > Clostridia > Oscillospirales > CAG-272 > SIG673. The sequence goes on from CALYAD010000015.1 coordinate 39,789, forward strand.
GGCGCTGTCGTGCTTCCGAACGGAACCGGAAAAACAGTACGTACACTTGTTTTTTGTAAGGAAAATCTTTTCGCCGCGGCAAAAGAAGCGGGAGCCGATTACGTAGGCGGAGTTGACTATGTTGATAAAATAACCAAAGAGAACTGGTTTGACTTCGATGTTGTTATCGCAACTCCTGATATGATGGGTGTTATCGGTCGTCTCGGTAAAGTTCTCGGTCCTAAGGGTTTAATGCCTAACCCAAAGGCAGGAACGGTTACCATGGATGTTGCCCGCGCCGTAACAGAGGCTAAAGCCGGTAAGATAGAATATCGTCTTGATAAGACCAATATTATCCACTGCCCTATCGGAAAAGCTTCTTTCGGACCAGAAAAGCTGGGTGAAAACTTCAACACTCTTATGGGTGCCATTATAAAAGCAAAGCCCGCAGCTGCAAAGGGACAGTATATCAAAAGCTGTGTCATCGCATCTACAATGGGACCCGGTATAAAGGTTAATTCCTCTAAGCTCGGAAACTAATAAAAAATTTAAAAAGAGACATTAACGGCTGAACGATCTCATTGGCTTATGTCTCTTTTTTTAATTCAAATGTAAAAAACAAAAACGGACCGGTTTTGCTGGGTTTTGCAAACCGTGTCCGTTTTACGTTAAAGCGCTCTTTTATGGTTTTATAATACTCGCAACGCAAATGAATTGTCTCTGCCGAAACGTTATTATAAAACCTGAGAGCCCTTATTATTTTCGTTTTTGATTTTACTTCGGACATCGATAGAACACCGTTTTTACAATTGTCTGTCAATGGTCATAACGCAAGATACACCGAAAGCGTTGCAAATGCGATTATGTCAGTGATAAACGGTAATCTACGGTAAATTCCATCTTACAGTACCTTCTGTCATAGCTGACACAGTCTAAATTTCTTACACGTAATACTTCTCTTTTGCTGAGTACGTGGTGTGCAGCAGTTCATGAGCCTTGTGACCGCCGGCTTCTCCGAGATATTCAGCGTATATTGCTTTGATCTCCGGATTCTCGTGGGATTTGCGGACAGCTTTACCCGCGTCCTCACTGTACAGAGCCTTCGCACGAATCGTCTTAAGATCGATGTATTGAAAGTCTTTAGAGGAAACTATGGGTTGTCCTCCGCCCGTAACGCATCCGCCCGGACAACACATTATCTCAATGAACGCATAATCTTTCTCTCCGCGTTTTACCGCTTCGAGAACTTTCTTTGCATTAGCTGTACCGTGAGCCACCGCTACATTGATTTTGGTTCCGTCAAGGTCAATGGTTGCCTCTTTAACGCCGGTAGTTCCTCTGACTTCGGTAAAATCGACCTTTTCAAGGGTTTTTCCGGTCAGTATTTCGTATACCGAGCGAAGAGCGGCTTCCATAACGCCTCCGGTAGCACCGAATATATCGGCCGCTCCGGAAGACTCACCAAGCATTGAATCGAAAGACTCATCGGGAAGCTTAGCAAAATCGATACCCGCCTGCTTAATCATTCTGGCAAGCTCTCTGACCGTAATAACATAGTCTACATCTTTCATACCGTTTGAGGCAAGTTCAGGACGTGCAGCTTCGTACTTCTTTGCCGTACATGGCATTACGGATACAACAACTATGGTACTCGGATCGATCCCCATTTTCTCGGCAAAGTATGACTTTACCATCGCGCCTTCCATCTCATGAGGAGACTTACAGCTTGAAAGATTAGGGATGAATTCCGGGTAGAATTTCTCACAGTATGAGATCCAACCGGGTGAACAGGAGGTTATCATCGGGAGAACGGCGTTTTTATCTTTCAGACGATTGATAAGCTCCGTCCCCTCTTCAACTATAGTAAGGTCCGCACCGAAATTGGTGTCGAAGACCCTGTTGAAGCCAAGTCTGCGGAGAGCCGCGGCAAGCTTGCCTGTCTGAGCAACACCCATAGGAAGACCGAATTCCTCACCTATGGAAGCTCTGACGGCAGGCGCCGGCTGTACAACGACGTATTTATCCGGGTCGTTTATGGCGTCCCAAACGTCGCTGATGTTCTCCTTTTCATGAAGCGCGCCCACAGGACACGCTACTATACACTGCCCGCAGTTTACGCAGGAGGTAGCGGCAAGAGTTCTGCCGTATATGGGACCTATCTGAGTTTTAAAGCCCCTTTTGGAAACGCCGATAGCGCCAATCTCCTGCACATTGTTACAGGCGGCGACGCAGCGGCGGCAATTGATACATTTTGAGTTGTCTCTTACGACAGAAGGTGATAATTCGTCATAAAGAGTTTCTTTTTTAGCTCCGTCATATGGATATTCCTTCACTCCGTACTCATTACACAGAGCCTGCAGCTCACAGCTGCCGGAGCGTACGCAGGAGGTGCACTCCCTGTTATGTGAAGCAAGAAGCAGCTCCAGATTTATTCTGCGCTGTTTGCGAAGCTTTTCGGTGTTAGTGCGGACGACCATGCCGTCCGCGGCGGGCATTACGCATGCCGCGCACAGACCTCTTTGCTTCTCTATTTCCACAAGACAAAGGCGGCAGGCGCCTATCTGCTGGACATCCTTAAGATAGCACAGAGTCGGTATATTTATATGAGCGGCTCTTGCCGCCTCAAGAACGGTCGAGCCTTCCGGAACGGATACGCTTATACCGTCTATGGTTAATTCAATCATTTTATTCATTACAGCTTTTTCCTCCCGGATTACTTCTTGCTTATAGCGCCGAATTTACAGCTTGACAAGCATACGCCGCACTTTATGCATTTTGACTGGTCAATGACGTAAGGCTTTCTGATCTCGCCGCTTATGGCGCCGACAGGGCACTTCTTTGAGCAAAGTGAGCAGCCTTTACATTTTTCCGGGTCAATGGTGATTTTAGCAAGCTTTTTACAGCAACCGGCGGGGCAACGCTTTTCGTAAACATGAGCCTCATATTCGTCGCGGAAATAGCGTAATGTGGAAAGCACCGGGTTGGGCGCTGTTTGTCCGAGACCGCAAAGCGATGTTGTTTTTATTGTATTTGCAAGCTCCTCGAGTTTTTCAATGTCTCCATCCTCGCCCTTACCGTCTGTAATTTTTGTGAGGATCTCGAGCATTCTTTTAGTGCCTTCTCTGCAGGGAGTACATTTTCCACAGGATTCGTCGACGGTAAATTCAAGGAAAAATTTTGCTATGTCGACCATACAGTTGTCTTCATCCATGACGATAAGTCCGCCGGATCCCATCATAGATCCGATCGCAACCAATGAATCATAGTCAACCGGAGTGTCGAGATTGGAAGCTGGTATGCATCCGCCGGAGGGACCTCCTGTCTGCGCCGCCTTGAATCTCTTACCGCCCGGTATTCCGCCGCCGATATCGAAAATGATTTCTCTGACCGTAGTTCCCATCGGAACCTCGACAAGTCCCGTGTTCACTATCTTGCCTCCGAGCGCGAAAACTTTAGTGCCCTTCGACTTTTCCGTACCCATTCCGGCAAACCAATCGGCGCCTTTAAGTATGATCTGAGGTATATTTGCGTATGTTTCGACGTTATTAAGTATTGTGGGTTTTCCGAAAACACCCTTGACCGCCGGGAACGGAGGACGCGGTCTTGGTTCTCCCCTCTTTCCTTCTATGGAAGTCATCAGCGCGGTCTCTTCACCGCAGACAAAAGCTCCGGCTCCGAGTCTTACGTCAAGATCAAAGGAAAAATCCGTGCCGAAAATATTTTTTCCGAGCAGTCCCTTCTCTCTCGCTTGATTTATAGCGATAGACAAACGCTTAACCGCTATAGGATACTCCGCGCGTACATATATGTATCCCTGATCCGCGCCAATAACATAGGCGGCTATCGCCATCGCTTCAATTACAGAATGCGGATCCCCTTCAAGGACTGAGCGGTCCATAAATGCTCCGGGATCTCCCTCGTCGCCGTTGCAGCATACGTATTTTTTGACCTTGCCCCTGTCTCCGGCGGCGAATTTCCATTTAAGTCCTGTCGGGAAACCGGCGCCTCCTCTTCCCCGAAGTCCCGATGCGAGCATTATATCGATTACCTGCTCGGGAGTATATTCAAATAAACATTTGGCAAGCGCCTGATATCCGTCAAATGCTATGTAATCCTCGATTTTTTCCGGGTCTACTACTCCGCAGTTTCTCAGAGCCACACGGTTCTGCTTTTTATAGAACTGCATATCAAACAGCTTTTCTTTTACCTCGCCCGACGTCTTTTCGTGATAAACAAGATCATCGATTATTTTGCCGCCGATAATATGCTCCTCGACTATTCTTTTGATGTTTTCCCGCTGGCATTGCGCATAGAAAACGCCTTCCGGATAAACGATAACTATAGGTCCTAACTCGCAAAGTCCAAAACAGCCGGTCCGCACTACCTGCACTTTTTCGGTGAGACCGTGCGCCTCAAGCTGAGCGGTAAACTCATCTATAAGCTTGCCGGAACCGGAGGAGGTACATCCCGTTCCGCCGCAGACAAGCACCTGACGTGTATATTTTGTTTCGTTTTCCACTTTATGTGTATGGCGCATACTGATCTGAGGCAGAGCAGCAGCCTGTATTTTTTTCAGTTCGTCTAACGTCATTTTAATCTCCCATGCTGCCTTCAGGCAGCTAAAAAAACCGTTTTTAGGTTTTTAACCGTTTTTATCGGTTTCTATTTCTAGATATAAAAAATTTTCGTGTTTAGCTTAGGCAAAACAAAAAGCGTTCAGCTTTTTAGAAAATTTATGCGTGAAAGCGGCCGCATTCTGACGCGATGTAATATATTTTTCACGCTAATCTCCATTCCGGCGCGGACGCGCCGGGTATATTTTATGAAATTACGTTTCCGACGCATATTCGGATTGTGCGTTACTTAAAAGCTTTATGTATTCCTGCGTTAAATCAGTATTTGGCCAGAATATCTTTCACCATTGCCGGCGTAAGCTTACCGTACACATCCTCATTTATCGTCATTACAGGGGCAAGCCCACAGCACCCAAGACACCGTGTGTCCTGTATCGTAAATTTACCGTCCGCGGTAGTTTGGTTAGAGGTTATGCCAAGCTCCTTTTCAACCTCTGCCAGTACCGCCGCTCCGCCCTTTACATAACAGGCTGTTCCCTGACAAACACTGATCACGTTGTCTCCCTTCGGCTGAAGAGAAAACTGAGCGTAAAAAGTCGCGACTCCATACACCTCCGTGACCGGTATCCCCAAAGATTCGGCAATGAGCAGCTGATTTTCAAGTGACAGATATCCGAAAGACTCTTGAGCATACTGCATGATCGGCATCAGCGGACCCGGCATGTCCTTGTGCTCGGCAATAAACTCTTTCAGAGCCTTAGTCTTTTCGGCAATCTGTTCGGTAGTAAGTGCCATACACTTATCCTCCTGCAACGAAATATGTAATGATGTTTGAAAACATTATTGCTATTATAACACATTTTATCTTCATTTTCAAGAGTAGAATCTAAATTTAATATATATAACTCATTTAATTAACATTTTTTTTACCGATAGCAGGATAATTTTTGTTAAATATAAATTCTCAATAATATATGTAAACAATTAACCTGCATTTTATTGCTGAAACATGCACAAAATTCTATTGCGTATGATGTACCGTAATTTGATAACGTTAAACGGCTGACTGTAAGCCCGCGTCGGAAAGTTATTATACACTATTTTTTTAGTTTTGTAAATAATCAAATTATACGATTTTTTAGTACTTTTTTTGTATATATTCGCAATTTGAATTCAATATAAGCTGATATTGTATTCAGTTATTTTTTCATTTGTGCGTATGCTTTGACATTTTTTACATTTACGTCATATAATTTCATTAACGGAGGGCCGGAAAGCAAAGGGATAAATTTGAAACGTGACTTACCGATCAGAGGGGAAAGCTTCTTTGAGTCTGTGAGTTGCCTTCAAGGATTTTTAAAACAAAGGACGACCGGTCCTTCCGGAAAGTCAAGGAAAAAAACGCAAAGCCGCAAATGCGGCGGGAGGAAGCCAATGAATTACAGAAACAATATGCGAAACAGAAATGTACAGCAGCAAGGAAATCTCCGGAACAGAATCCAGGGAATAACATGTGACGACAGCTGTATAAGATTACCGGAGCAGCCGACCGCGAGACTTCACTGCGAGACCTGCGGTAACGTTAACGTTCCGGACGGCTATGTTTCTCTTGCGATGGTGTACCCGGTATCTCAGTGCTGGCGTATGATCACGGACGGCTGTGCCGGTCTCGAAAGAGGAACGATTTTTGACGAGCTTGATAAACCCTTTAAGGGAGACAAGTGCAGAAGAGGAGGAGCTTGCAGATGAATGAAAACAAACGCAGCCGCAGTGAGCTTCTCTGTGAGATACAGATTGCTACATTCGAGGCGATAGAAACAAACCTTTTTCTCGATACACACCCTTATAACGCGGAGGCGCTTGAGGCTCTGAGAAAATACGAGATAAAGAGAAACGAGGCAATAGCCGAATATGAAAACCTGTATGGACCTATAATGGCTTACGGCGCTCCGGGATGCGATGAAAGCAGTTACCGCTGGGTGCTTGAGGCATTCCCATGGGAAATGGAGGACTGTGATTAATATGTGGATCTATCAGAAAACGCTTGAATACCCCGTTAAAATAAAAAACCCCAATCCTGCTCTCGCTAAGGTTATTATCAGCCAGCTCGGAGGACCGGACGGAGAGGCCGGCGCGGCGACACGGTATCTTTCTCAGCGCTATGGCATGCCTCATCGCGAGGTAGCCGGTATACTCACCGATGTGGGTAAAGAAGCCTCTGAAATGTTCCTTTCAGGCAACGACTTAGATTTATTGTCAGCGCTGTTGACAGCTACAACCGAATAGCTCCATCTAAACGGAAGTAAATTCAGATACACCTCAATATTTTCTTTATCATTGACCACGACCTTATCCAGAATGTATTTATAAAACTCATCTTCATATGAGGCGCCGCCGATAATCTCTTTTATTGCTTCTGTGATCACGTTTATCAGCTCCTGCCGCTGCCTGCTAATAATCCGCTCTTTATCAATACTGTCAATGTAAGCTCGGAGTCCGGCGATTTCGGCATCACACTTTGACCGCGCGGCTTTGAATTCTTCTTTGGTTATATTTCCGGACATATAAATATCTATCAATCTTGTTTTTTTATCTTCAAGGCTGTTTATACGGACTTCCGCTTTTTCACCGTCGCCTCCCACCGTATCCGTTGATATTACGGATTTTATAACAGATACCAGTTCTCCTGTGAGCTTTTCGGCGTTAAATTTCAGACTTCTGACGACAAGCTGCATAATACGCACAACGTCTTCATTCCGTATACTCAGTCCGGTACACCCTACCTTATTCCCTGCCTTGTCGATATGCGGTCCGCCGTATTTTGCGGCTTTCTGACAGCGCCACGATTTATAACGGCTTCCGTCCTTGCGTGTCTTATACCTTGCGACATAACCTGAGCCGCAGCAGCCGCATTTGATCTTTCCTGAAAAAGGATAGCGGTTACTGTGCTTGACTTTTCCCAGCTGTGAGAGCGATCTTGAATCCAGAATACGGTTTGCTTTATCAAACAGCTCTCGGGATATTATCGGGGCATGGTGATCTTTAATTACAATAAACTCCTCCTGTCCGCGGTTATATTTCTTTTCATGAGAAAGAAAATCCGGAGTATAGGTTTTTTTCTGCACCAGATCGCCGCAGTATTTTTCGTTTCGGATTATGCGGAGAATAACTGTGTTCTGCCATTCCTTATTATTTAACGGGGTAATTCCCTCTTCGCCAAGCTCGCGCGCGATAACGTGAGTACCCTTTCCCTCGTTTACAAATTTATGGAATATCAGGCGTACCACCCTCGCTCCCTCCTCATTTATGTACATTTTACCGTCTTTTACATCGTATCCGAGCATACTTCTGCCGAATACGACACCCTGCTCCATCTGCCGTTTCTGTCCCCATTTAACGCGCTCGGAGGTCTTGCGGCTTTCCTCCTGAGCAATTGAGGACATGATTGCAAGACGAAGCTCGGCGTCTCCATCCAATGTATTTATATTATCATTCATAAAAATAACGCCGACGCCGTGCTTCTTTAATTCTCGTGTATAATATATACTGTCAAGGGTATTTCTCGCAAATCGTGATATTTCTTTTGTGATTATAAGGTCAAATTCCCCTTTTTCGGCGCACTCTATCATGCGGTTGAATTCCCTGCGTTTTTTCGTGTTCGTGCCTGATATCCCCTCGTCTGCAAAAACCTCAAAAAGCTCCCAATTGGGATGGCTTTCAATATATTGTCTGAAATAACGCTGTTGACTTTCAAAGGAATTAGCCTGATCTTCATTATCCGTTGAAACACGGCAATACGCGGCGACTCGCTTTTTATTATCAACAAAATTCCGAGCTTGATTAAGGCGTTCATATTTATTCATTCGATCGCTCCCTTCTCTTTTTATCCGGCACTTTATATATTATAAAAAAGCAATATAAAATGTGATAAAACTTTTATTTTATCCGGTGTATCCTTCCAAAAGAAAAGCGAGAGGGTTTCCAAATTGATTAAAAAGGTCAGTGTTTACTTTTTTGACTGTATTGATTTTCAAGCGCAATAAAACATTGCTCTCGCTGCGATGGCGTCAGCAGCTGTCGCTGCTCCAAAGAAATAATTATTGATTTTTTAAAATTCAGAAAAAAGGCCGCGTTTTCCCGTTCATCAATTACCGGTAAAGGATCTCCCATGTATACAAACTCTCTTTGCTTCATATGTAATAACTCCATATTTACGGGATTTTATTATTATAATATGCCGGTTATTATCATATGTGATTTCTGCCTGCCGCGGTCGTTCGTTATTAATGTATGAAAAATTCTCACGCTTTTGAAAAAGCTTGGCGAAGCATCATCGCGCCCACTATAAAATAAAAAGGTAAAATCCTCAGCTTTAATAACTCTCAAGCTGAGGATTTTACAATAAAACGATTCATTATATAATAAAAATTAAGGCGCGCCGTATAACGCGAGATATTTATTGTTATACGCTTTTTCTCCGGTTACTTCTCTGTCAAACCACTTAGGCGGTATAAAATGAATTGCTTCATCTATTGTTCGAAATTCCACCTCAGCGGTTATCAGAGGAGCAAGCGGTTTTGAATACACATCTACCTCCGCCATCAATTTATCGCTTAGCTCAACATAATATCTTTCCTTTTTTATAATTATCCCAATCGCTTTCTTCAGCAATGAATTGAAATTTTCCGCGTTTAATTTATATTCCTTTTCTTCTCTTACAATATCTCCCTCAGACTTTTCGGTACGATAATATGTATTATCGATTTTTCTTATCCGGATTTCCGGGTTAATTGATATATACGCTTGTATAATCCTTGACTTATTTACATATTTAGGGATATAGCAAATATCTCTTATTAAGTATTTACGTTCAATTTCTTTCATACAACCTTCTCCTTATACATATCGAATAAAACAGCGCACAAATTCAAATGGCTCATGTTTTCGAGTATGTACGCCATACCGAGCAGTCCGGACAGCCTTTGTTTAAAATATATTTACAAATAAAACAAAAACACAATATTATGTGAAAATTGTATAACATTTATAATCCCATGTATATCTATTTGTTTATTATGTACAACTATATAATTCATGCGACTGTTATTGATTGCATTATATCACAAAAATTACTAATTGTCAATATATAATATGTTATTTAATATTCAATTTTTACTATTGACGAAATATTTATTTTATGATACTATTATATCGAAAGGAGGGTTTATATATTGAAAATCCTTACCGACATTCAGGAAAAATTAAAGCGTGGTATACTTGAAATGCTCTTATTACAGTTGCTTTCCGAAGAAGACATGTATGCATATCAGCTAAAAACCGAGATGAATAAAAGGAGCGGCGAGTACTTACTGATATCAGAGCTTGTTTTGTATCCGCCGCTGAAAAGAATGCTTGAAAAAGGATATATATCGGAAAGGAAGGAGCCAACTATCAAAAAGTCAATAGGGAAAGCAAAAAAAGATGAAAAAAATAATGAAGAAGAGGAAGCGCGAGGAAAAGGCTACCGAGGAGTAGCTGAAAAATCGAATGTAAAAAAATCAAGCAGGTCGCTCTTGAAAAGCGGAATTGTTCTTTAACACAGAAAAAATCACACGAGCGAGTTTCTTTTGGATATGACCGAGGATGACATAGTGGTGTTTCCCTTCGGCTTGTTTCTTCCTGTAATAATCACGGAAAGTAGAATTACATTGCCAAATCACACGGGAAACCTGGAAGAGAGCATAGCGAAGGTATACGGAGCCTTTCTTTGAAGGTGAAACATGGAGGGCTTTGTATTTACCAGATTGGTAAACGGTAAGATCCAAACCGCAGAAAGAAACGAGCGCATCCGCAGAACGGAAGCGAGAGATATCACCGATTTCACCAAGAATCAAGCCTGCCGTGACATATCCGACACCGGGGATCGTGAGGATATTCGGGCATATTTCGTCGACGTAACGCTTGATCTGTGCGTCATACGCGGCAATTCGTTTTTGAATATGCTCTAATTCAGCAATGGCATCTTCAAGTTCAAAAGCATACCAATCGTCGGAAAGCCCAATAGAATGTTTGGCGGCGTCGAGCAATTGCTCAGCGGTGCATTTGCATCTGCCATGAATCAAAGCAGCGAGCTTGGAGACGCGCGCTTTGGCAAGCTTTTTGACAGACGGATACTCTTTCAGAATGGCAAGCGCGGACTCACCGTAGATATTGCTGAAAA
>CALYAD010000016.1 GCA_944393415.1 uncultured Clostridia bacterium
CTATTGACGACGGCGTTATTGTTGAAAACAATCTGGCTTAACTGAAGCCTTTTGTTACCGCACGCGGTGAGTAAGGCTTACAAAAAGGGGGGGATTTTAAATCCCCCTAAAATTTTTTTCAACAGATGATTGCGCTCCGCTGAAAAATCGAATACAGCGACAAAAGCGATGAATCCGGATATATACCGTTTCCGGAGATATTTTTTGAAGTTTCAGAAATCTTTTTTCTAAAAAAGGTTTCTGAGTACGATATTATTTCAGGAAACCGTCAATGATCACTTTTTCAGCTTCCTCGGGAGTGAGACCGAGCGTCTGGAGCTTTAGCAGCTGGTCTCCGTTAATCCTGCCGATAGCAGCCTCGTGTACTATCTGGGCGTCCCTGTGATTTGCCGCGATCTCAGGAATAGAGCGAATCTTCGCGTCGTCCATTATGATAGAATCGCACTGTATATGAGCCCGGCACGCGTTGTTTCCCACAGCTATCGGGTTAAACACCTGTTCCGAGCTGTCCTTACCGACAGATCTGGATATTATCTGTGCCGACGACTCTTCCCTATCAAGCATGATTTCCATATCGGAGCGTGCATACTGTTTACCGTGGGTCATAAGGCGTTCTGTGACCTTAAGTCTGGCATTGGTACCAAGATGAGCCTTCATTGTGCGGAGTGTGGAATCCACTCCCTTTATCTGAACCATTTCCATTTCGCAAACAGCGTTCTCCCCTATCGTCACCTCAGTAGACGGATTCATGATTTTTTCACCGTTTCCGTCTCCCTCGCCATAATGCTTTTCAATATATCTTACCTTGGCGTTTTTTTCTATAAAGAAACGGTGAAGCCCGTCATGCCGCGATTCCTGATCACCGCAGTTGTGTATCCCACATCCCGCAATTATAAGAACATCAGCTCCTTCACCGATATAAAAATCATTATATACCGTCTCCTTTATACCGGTCTCGGTTATAATAACCGGAATATGAACTGACTCGTTCTTTGTACCGGGTTTTACTCTTATATCTATACCGGGCTTATCTTCTTTAGATGTTATCTGAATATTGGCCGTGCTGTTCCTTGCGGCGGAAGTGCTGTTTTTTCTGATATTATAAGCGCCGACAGGAACGTCATGCAGTTCAGCCACCTGCTCAAGAAGTTCTTTATCTATCTTTTCCATATTTATCTCGCTCTCCGTTCAGACGCTATGCGTCGTTAAAATATATTGCCATTGACGCGGATATCCGCAATAATCTTAAAAAGTATATATTCATCCAATCTTTATCTTAGATTACAGCAGCCCGAAAACTCGCACATGAGCTTAGGCAGCATTACGGTCCTCTCACCTCTGCTCTTTATTTTCCCTTCCGAAATCACCATAATCTCGTCCGCAAGCGACATAATACGCTCCTGATGCGATATGATCACAGTAGTGCCATAGTTTTCTTTCTGCATAGATTTAAAGGTCTCGACAAGCATCGCAAAGCTCCATAGGTCTATCCCCGCTTCCGGTTCATCGAAAATAGCAAGCTGAGGACGGCGTGCCATCAAGGACGCTATCTCAATACGCTTCATTTCCCCACCGGAAAGCGAAGAATCAAGTTCCCTTTTCAGATATTCAGCAGAACAGAGCCCCACCCTTCCGAGAATTGAGCAGCACTCCTTTTCCGTCAGCTCTTTTCCCGTAGAAATTGAAAGAAGCTTACTTACGGTAATTCCCTTGAAACGCGGAGGCTGCTGAAAAGCATATCCTATACCAAGCCTTGCTCTATCCGTTACCGTCATATCTGTGATATCCGTTCCGTTATATATTATACTGCCCGACGTAGGTCTTTCCAGTCCCATTATCAGCCTCGCAAGCGTTGATTTCCCGCCTCCGTTAGGTCCCGTAATAACGATAAACTTACCATCGGGTATTTCAAAACTGATATTATCGATTATGTCAAGTCTTTTCCCGCCGTCATCCACACCAAAACTGAGATCCTTGATTTCAAGCATTTTTGTATATCCTTTCGCGTGTTTTTACTATCCATTATCTCCATTATAAAAGAAAACGACAGTAATTCACCATTTTCCATACACTGAAATTTTTCAATAAGGGGCTAAGCCCCGTCATTCAACGTTTTTGCCCGCCGCCAAAAGGCGGGAGACATTTTAATTTAGTTATAACATATTTATATTACTCTTTTTCTCTGCTTTTGTCAATGGAATTTATTAAAAGTTTTACATTTCTTCAAAAGTTAACTGTTTTCTAAGTATGTAATTTGATGTATAATAAATATTACAATAATTACGCTGTTTTTCGTTTCCGAGGCCGATAGTTAATATCGGTATGTAAAAGACAGTAAACTATCCCCATAAGAAAGGAATCAGCAATATATGCTTGATATAATAGCCGTCCCCTTCGGGTATCTGATGCGACTTTTTTATACTTTTACCCACAACTACGCCCTTGCACTTATACTTTTTACACTTTTTTTCAAGCTTATACTAATCCCGCTGAATATCAAACAGCGTAAATCCTCGCAGGCACAGGCAAGGATCCGACCAAAGGAAAGAGCGATCAGAAAACGCTATGCGGGAAGAAAAGATCAGAACGCACAGCTTGAGCTCGCCAACGATCTCAATAAGCTTTATAAGGACGAAAAGGTAAGTATTTTCGGAGGCTGTCTGCCTCTTCTTATTCAGCTTCCTATCATATATGTACTGTGGCAGATAATCGAAAAACCGCTTAGATATCTGTGTATGGTACCCGCAACCGCCATAACTGATATAAAAAACAAAATTTTTGAATTTTTCGGAAACGGGACTCTTAACGCTTCAAACACATCTTCGGTGATTTACGATCTTTATACAAAGGCAGGAGGAGCGGCGGACAAGTTCAATCCGAGCCAAATTCAGATGGTAAGCGTACTGAGAGACAATTCCTCGGTATTTTCCGATTTTATGAATTCAATGGGACTTGCTGATATTCAGCTACCGGATTTTACTATTTTCGGAGGCAGGCTCGACCTTTCACAAAACCCGGTTCTCGGACTAAATCTGCTGGTACTCATACCTTTGCTCGCAGCCCTTTTTCAGTTAGCCAGCACTATAATCATACAGCATCTGGGACCTAAACCGGATATGTCATCTCCCGAAGCTGCTCAGGCGGCAAAGACAATGACTTATATGAATATAATATTTCCGGTCACCACACTGATCTTTGCGTTTCAGCTGCCTGCCATTATTGGTCTGTACTGGATCTATCAGAACATTTTCGCCACTATAATACAGATAATTCTTAACAAGATATATCCGATCCCGGTCTTTACAGAAGCTGATTATGCCGCGGCAGAAGAAGAAATGAACCGTGATTATGTACCTCCAAAAATAACAAATTCCGTACGCTCCCTTCATCATATTGACGACGACGATTATGAGGACGACAGTGATGATACTCAAAACACTTCGTTATCCGACGGCACAGACACTGATTCCGAGAAATCCACCGAAGAAAATAACGAGCCCGAACCGAAAAGAAAGAAATATGATAAATACGGAAATAAAATACGTTCTCTGCATTATATAGACGAGGATGACGATGAAACGGTTCCAAATGCCTCTTCTGACGATAATTCCTCGGAAAAAGACGACTCTCAGGATCACGAACCCAAAGACGACGGCAGCCAATAAATTCCTATTTTTATTGAAAGGAATGTTTTAATGATTTTTAAAAAAGCAATAATTTTTCTTTTGATAACAGCTATGCTCTGTTTATCCTTTATCGGATGTGATAAGACCGAGCCTGACGATACGGATGACGATGGCGGCGATGATTTTAGCGGATCTATCTCCGGAGGCGGCGACAGCGACGATGGAGATGAGGAAGAACCGCCGGCTGACGAGGGCGACCCGGAAAGCACCTATTATATCAACGACGCCGAGGAATTACAGCAAATCAAAAGATACGGAACCTATATCCTTAACGCCGATATCGATCTGACGGGTGTTGATTGGAAACCGATAGGCACCTACGACGCACCGTTCAACGGTATTTTCGACGGCGCGGGACATACCATAACCGGCCTTAAAGTCACAGCGTGCGAAGAGGATGTCGGAATATCTGTTTCTTTTAAATACTCTTATTGCGGTTTCTTCGGAGTTACCGAGGACGCTGAGATAAAAAATATCAATTTCGAAAACTCAGAGGTCAATGTCAGCTCAAACGCCGTGAACCGAACTGTTTACGCCGGTATATTAGCTGGATATATAAAAAACACCAAAGTATCCGATTGCACCGTAAACGGAAGTGTAAGCGCCGAAAGCGTAAATTATATTGCCTCATGTGGGGGAATCTCAGGATTGTCTGATGGTTCAGAGCTGACGAATTGTATATCTGCCGCGTCCGTGACAACGAAAAATTCGCAGGTCAGGGCGTTTTCGGGCGGACTTATAGGCGCTTCACGCATGTCCACTTCTATAATAACTTCATCTGCTTCCGGAAAAGTATCCGCTTCAACAACGATCGGCGTCGCTTATTCAGGAGGTTTGATAGGTTACTGCAGTACCACATCGCTTGAGCTGTGCTACTCGGTATCCGAGGTTTTTTCTGAAGTATCCTCCGCCTCACCTCAAACCGGCTCGCGTGGAGGAGCCTACTCCGGCGGACTTGCCGCAACTGTCTCATCCGCAGATGACGAAACACCTTCAACCTTCACTCGCTGTTATTCAGACAATATATCCGTTACCGCAAACGGCGGTGAAAGCTCTGCTTATACCGGAGGGCTTGCCGCTGATGCGGGAAACGTTAAGTTTACCGACTGCTACAGCCGCTCTCCCCTAATTTCAAGCACTGTTTCCGAGGTCGTATACAGCGGTGGACTGTGTGCCTTGATCTCACAGTCTTCGGTTATTAAAGGCTGTTTTTTCACCGGCAGCATAACGGCTGCCGCCCCGAATACTTCCGACGCGAATATAGGAACCATTGTGGGTGTCGCGCCTGATACTGAAGATGGACTTAATGACGTAATCATCTCATGCGCATACAGAACCAATACAGTATTCAAAATAAACGACACTACCTATTCTCATACCGACGAGGCTATAACCGCACTCGGTACCGCACGGGCTTCCAATATATTTACAACACTTTCTCTGCTCTGTGAGGTTCTCGGATGGGATCAGAGCGAGTGGCGTATGGAGAACGGAATACCGAAACCGATAATATAATTATAACTGAATTAAGACCTCCCCGCCTCTTAGTCGGCGGGCGCCATTTAATTTTTTCAGAGGGGATACGACCAATTGAAAATTTTGAATGACGGGGCTGTCGCAATAAGAGCCCTCCAAAGAGCAAAAAAGCGGTTGTTCTTTACCGAAAGGTATTGAACAACCGCTTGCTTTGTTGTATAATTGAATTACCAAAAACAAAATACAAGAAAGCAAGGATATTATACAACAATGAGAAACAGAAGTCAAGTAGTTTTACCATTAAATTTAGAAATTTGCATTCCGAAAGACGATCCGGTATTCAAAATGGTGGAAATATGCGAACAGTT
>CALYAD010000017.1 GCA_944393415.1 uncultured Clostridia bacterium
AATCGGATGTGGATGCCATCGCTTCTCTTTTGAACAGGCGCCCACGTAAATCCCTGGGCTGGAGGTCTCCTGAAGAAGTTTTTTTCAAAAAATCTTTGCACTTGACTTGACAATTCGAGGAAAAAAGTTCCTCCATCTTAATATTTACAGCACGCTCTTCAAAAACTGTTTGAGTCTTGGACTCTCGGGAGCCGTAAAGATCCGATCCGGAGTTCCCTCCTCACAGATCACACCGTCGCACATAAAAACGACACGGCTCGCAACCTCGCGCGCAAATCCCATTTCATGCGTTACGCAAACCATCGTCATACCGTCGTCCGCAAGCTTTTTTATTACGTCCAGAACCTCTCCTACCATTTCGGGATCAAGCGCAGAGGTAGGTTCGTCGAATAGCATAACCTTCGGATTCATCGCGAGAGCGCGGACTATCGCGATCCGCTGCTTCTGTCCTCCGGATAGCGTCGATGGATAAGCATCCGCTTTTTCCTCAAGTCCGACCCGTCTAAGCAGACTTAGAGCGTTTTCTCTGTTGCGGCTCAATATTTCTTTTTTTGTTACGCCATCTTCCCTGTGTTTTGTAAATATTTTGTCGGGAGCAAGGGTTATATTACGCAGCACTGTCATATTGCTGAAAAGATTAAATTGCTGAAATACCATCCCCATCTTCTGACGGTGTCGGTTTATATTTACTTTAGGATCCGCCATATCCTCGTTTTCAAAAATAATAGAACCCGAGGTAGGAGTTTCGAGTCTGTTCAGACACCGGAGGAAGGTACTCTTTCCGCCGCCGGACGGCCCTATAACGACCACCTTTTCACCAGGGTAAATATCCGTGGATATATTATCAAGAACCTTATTGCTGCCGAAGCATTTTACAAGGTTTTTCACGGAAATGAGCGGTCCTTTTTCAGCGCTTTCTTTTACTGATACGTTTTCCAAAATAATCACCTCATGTCGCCTTTGGCTACTCAAATAGATATGAATAATTTTCGTGTTTACCAAATACTCACAAGGTGAGTATTTGGTAAACAAAAGTACTATGTACTTTTAGAAAATTTGATCGTGAAACTATCTGCATTAAATTTACGCGTGAAACCGGCCGCATTCCGATGCGATGTAATATTTTTTCACGCTAAACTCCGTGCCGCCAAAGGCGGTTAATAAAATAAACGGTTTTAAAAAACTTTTCTTACTTTTAATAGTGTGCTTAATACTAAAGCTTATCTGTCGCTCTTTGCAAACTTTTTTTCAAGCCGACGCAGAACAAGCGTCAGAAGCATTACCACCACAAGATAAAGCACCGCCGCTATGAGAAGCGGAAACAGGTAGTCAAAGGTTCTGGACTGTATAAGTCCGGGGATCTTTCCGAGATCGTATACTCCGACATATCCTACTACCGCGGTTTCCTTTACCAGCGCGATAAATTCGTTAAAAAGCGGCGGCAGTGAGTTTCGCAGCGCCTGGGGAATTATGATGTGCCACATAGTCTGTGCGTTGGAGAGCCCGAGGGATCGTCCCGCCTCACGCTGACCGTCGTCTACCGATTCAAAGCCGGCGCGCGCTATTTCCGAAACGTACGCTCCGGAATTAAGTCCGAAGGTTATACCTCCTATTAAAATGGCGTTATCCCATGATGAGAAAATAACAAAATACATAAGCATCATCTGAAGCACGACCGGCGTACCGCGCACTACAGTCACGTAAAGCTTTATTATATTTGTCAGTACCTTAAGACCTCCGGTCTTCTTATTTATATAGGAGACCATAGCGAACAGAACTCCTACGGTAACGCCGATCACCGCCGCTACGACAGCGATCATGATCGTGTTTCCAAGGCCTTCAAGATAAAGCTGCCATCTGTTTTCTTCTAAAAACGCTTTTGAAAATCTATTGCCGATTGAAACAAAAAAATCCGTAATCATTATTATGACCTTTCTCTCTTACGCCAAACCTTTCTTTTACCGGGTACAATACGGTCTTTTCGGAGCCGTTTAAGGCACCGCGACCGAACCGGCGTGAGATTCGTCTACTAAAAAACCCCTTCCGCCAGCCGTAGGCAGTCGGACCAGAATAACGGTGCTGACGCGCGCGGCGTAACCGAAGGAGTCAGGCGGGCTGTCCGAAAAAGGACAGCCCTGATATTTATCATTTTATAAAAGCTTCCGCCGGACAAAAATGCCGGGCTGATCATTCAGTTACCGCGAGCATCATCTGGGCAGGCAGCTTATCCATCAGAATAGCGTCTATACGTCCGGCTTTGAGATCCGCCAGTGCCAGTGAGTACTGCTTATACTGTCTCACATCGGTGCTCTCGTCTATCTTGACCACGACCTCGACGGTCTCATCGTTTTCATCGGTGGTCTCATAAACATAACCGGTTTCCTTTTTTGCGTCTGATATAACGAGGTCTCCGGTGGTTCCCTCCTGAACTCCTACCTTGAGCCCCGAAAGATCCGCTACCTTCGATATCGGCTTTTCCTTGGCGGTAACTATCACAAGGGTGGTACTATAGTAAATGTTAGAAAAATCGACGCGTTCACTCCGACTCTCGGTAATGGTTATACCTGCCGCTCCGACAGCGTCGGAAGAGGAATTTTCGATGTTTGTAGTAATGAGATCAAATAAACCGTCGTTTATGACTATCTTCTTATTGTTTCTTACCGCGACTTCGCTCATTATAGCGATATCAACTCCGACGATCTCGCCGTTTAAGGGAAATTCAAACGGAGCAAAACCGGACTCGGTGTAAACGGTAATCTCTTCGGTCGCGCTTCCGAAATCCCATTCGGTCTTCAGGTCTCCCGCATCAGGATTCTCGCCCTTATACAGCGCTCCGTAATAATCTATGTATTTCTGCATGGTACCATCGGCTACCCATTCGTCCACAACGGCGTTTATCTTTTCCAGCAGCGCGGTATTGCCCTTCTTAACCGCTATTCCGAAATCCTCCTGTATGAGGTCTGTTGCCTCAGTCGCCACATACTCTTTTACCGTAT
This sequence comes from uncultured Clostridia bacterium, assembly GCA_944393415.1. GTDB lineage: Bacteria > Bacillota > Clostridia > Oscillospirales > CAG-272 > SIG673. The sequence continues at coordinate 2,997 of CALYAD010000017.1, forward strand.
TATCGCAGGACGTAAACGAGACGGCAAAAGAAAATACGGTTATAAGCGCAAGCATTAAAGAAATAATTTTTTTCATTGCTGTTTAATCCTTTCAAAAATATTTAATTGCAGTATGATTATGTTACACTATATTATGGTTTTTGTCAAGTCTTTTTTAAGATTTTGTTTTACATTCTCCTTTTTGTAAGGGATTTCAGTAGCCCCGAGCATATTTTCCGGCGTTATCTCGTTACAAAAAATTTACATTTATTTAATCCAAAATATTTTTCGTTCCATTGACAAATCGATACTGTATATGGTAGAATAGTAAATGCCGCATGAAAAGGGTCATACAAAGAGAGCTTTTTAACAGGACGCTCTTACCCGAGTCAGCGAGATTTTGCCGCTAAGGCATACAGAAAGAGAGGTGCTTTTCGTGTTCGCGATATTTGAAACAGGCGGAAAGCAGTACAAGGTCAGCGAGGGCGACGTTGTTTTTATCGAAAAGATAGACGGCGACGCGGAATCGCTTGTTAAGTTCGACAGGGTTCTTGCGCTTTCCGACGATAACGGCTTCAAGGTAGGCGCGCCGTATGTTGATGGCGTCAGCGTAGAGGCCAAGATCGTCAAGCAGGGTAAGGGCAAAAAAATCTACGTAATCAGATACAAGCCCAAGAAAAACCAGAAAAAGAAGCAGGGTCATCGCCAGCTTTATACTAAAATCGAAATAACCAAAATCGGAGCATAAAACGGTCATATGACTAAGATCACGTTTTTTAAACGCCGCGGTCTGTATTATGGCTTCAGTGAAACAGGACACGCGGGCTTTGCCGACGCCGGAGAGGACGTTGTCTGCGCCGCGCTCTCTGCTATGACGATGCTGATAGTCAATACCGTCGAGGTCTCCTACGCCGAGAATGTGGAATATACAATCGACGAGGACACCGCCGATATAACCGTAAAAGTTCCCTCAGTGCTTGATCTCTCTCCAGAAAACGAGATGAAGCGCTTTGCGATAGGCGGACTCATCCAGGGTTATTTCCTGCAGCTGATGGATATGCTCGAGGATTATTATGATTACATTTCGGTCGAGGAGACCGAGGCCTGAGAGAGTTTTCAGGCTTTACTTTCGGAAAACGGGGCGCGCCTTTGACCATGGTCTTGATCCCATTGGCTTCGGGCGCGGCAAAAATCCGCTCGGATGTTATTTCGGACGGAGGAAAGGATGGATACAGTTATGTTTAAGATTAGTTTACAGTTCTTCGCACATAAAAAAGGAGTCGGCTCCACAAAGAACGGAAGAGACAGCGAATCCAAGCGTCTCGGTGTTAAGAAGTTCGGCGGTGAGCATGTTCTGGCCGGCAACATCATTATAAGGCAGAGAGGCACCAAATTTCATCCCGGCGCCAATGTCGGCATAGGCTCTGACGACACTCTTTACGCCCTTATTGAGGGTAACGTGAAGTTCGAGACCGGAGCCAAGGGAAGAAAGCGCGTAAGCGTTTATGCGCCCGAATAATCTCCGGCGCTTTGCACGTTAATCCTAAACAGAAACGGGACAGACCATGAGGTTTTTCCCGTTTTTTAATATAAAAAATCCGGAAAGCGACGGTACCTATCCGAATGGAATATCTGCTTCTGCTTTTAACTGTGCTTTTATATGTTTCTCAGAACTTTTTCTGCGCCCGGTACTCAAAACTGACACGCTCCTCCGAAAACGTATCTTCTTTTGTCTACACCTTCTATCTCGGTCTCGTACTGGCTTTCATTACTCTTGCACTAAACCGTTTTAACTTCAGCGCTTCGCTCCTTACCGCCGCGCTTGCGCTTTCCACGGCGGTCTGTCTGGCGGTTTATTATTTTTCACTGGTAAACGGCGCGCGTCTCGGCTCATATATGCTGTTAATGGTATTCGCTCTGTTCGGAGGGATAATAATACCGACAGCTTATGACTGCATTTCAAGCAAAACGATGCTTCCGCCGCTCAAGCTTGCCGGAGTGGTTATGACGCTTGCGGCGGTCGTGCTTTTCAACACCGGCGGAGAGAAAAAGCAGAAAGACGCTCCTCCCGAGCCAAGGAAGGTCACGCCGTTATATATCATATGCTGTATACTGATTTTCGTTTCAAACGGGGTGTACGGCACGCTCATCGCGCAGCAGCAGATAGTGGAAGCCGGAGCGCATGAACGCGAAATGCTGATACTTACATATCTCTTCGCGTCTCTGATAAGCCTTACGGCAGTGCTGATAACAAAAAACAAAGGTCCGCTGAAAGAAGAGCTTGCGATCGGGAAGAGCGCCGCGCTTTCGTTCATAGTAGCGGCGTTTTCCGCAACCGCGGCGCTGAACTGTCTTGTCGCCGTACTCGGAACACTCGGCTCTGCCGTCGTATATACCGTAAACAACGGCGGAAACCTGTTTTTTGTGGCTCTGCTATCCCGTATAGTTTTCAAAGAACGCTTTACTCCGAATAAGATAGCGGGTACGGTGATAATAATAATCAGTATAATTATGCTTTGCGTTTAAGCGTCGACTTTCTGAGATTTCTTTACAAGCTTTTTTATTATCATGGGAAACGCCACAAGTATCCACATAACCGTAATGAAATAACGTATAAAATCCAAAGGAAGATTTTCTGAGGCAATAAGCTTCGGAAGCTCTTTAAGCAGCAGAGCCCCGGCTATCCCGCATAACAGCTTTATCGGCTGCATCCAAGCCTTTGGTGTGCGGACGTCGAAATCTATATACCTTTTTTCAATATACATTCCCACGGCAAATCCGAGTCCGGCGCCTCCGCTTTTAAAGCAGTCGTTTATCTGTCCGAGCTCAATATATCCAAGACGGGCAAGCACGTAGCTGTAAACGCATAAAGCCAAGGAAATGACTCCGAGCGCCACCGAAAGCTTAAGCAGATTATTTTTCCCTGAAATCACCCCGTAAAAGCGGTTTATCAGCGCTACGGCCAAAATTGTGAGAATGAGCGAAACGCAAACGTCGTACGGTGTATGAACCCCGAGGTACATCCTTGAAAATCCGACCGCCAGTATTATTACCGCCATTACCGCGGAAACCGCTCTGTTTTTAGTGTTTACGGCAAAATAACCGTACAGAGCGGCAGCGCCCTGTGTATGTCCACTCGGAAACGAATATCCGGTAGCGCCCGCGCGTGCCGATTCCACAGGCTGAAAGTCAGGATCCAGCACCCATGGACGCTCGATACGAAACGACACCTTAAGTCCCTGAACAGCTATACCCGAGGTAAAAAATATCAGTCCCAGCTTGTACGCCGCGTTTTTATCTATACACCAGTAAAGCACGCAGACCACCCCGAGCACCACTACCTCCTCGCCAAGTCTGGTTATAAGCTGAAACAGCGTATCCAGAAAAGGAGTGCGTATACCGGAGAGAGCGCGTAAAAAATCCATTGCCGGCTCCAAAACCTCTGTCCTTTCCGCCGCGTACACGCGGCTTTGCATTATCTAAATTTAATTTACTTAATTATATAACTAAAAAAATTATTTGTCAACATTGACATTAGAAATTTTTTGTGATATTATATTAAGAAGGAGCCTGTTTGACAGTTCCCGAAATATGAAATAAAGCTTTTTAAATTTTCTTACCGGTTCTTTTATATTTTTCGGCAATAAAAACTAACGAAAGGATGGCGGCGTGATTGACGGATAAGAAAAACTTTAATCAGGACAACGACATAGACCGCTTCTGGGATCTCGAGCTTTTACTCCCTAAAACCGAAAAGACCGTTTATATACCGGGATCACCGAAAGATACGTCTGCCGCGGACCTTGAAATTCCCGGAGACGACGAAAATATCCCCGCAGAAAAGCTCCCCCAAAGGCCGGAAAAAACTCATAACACTCCGGTAAGTGAAACTGTCAGCTTTGACAAATGGCTGAGTCAGCGCAGGGATTACGAACAAAAACGCTATGTTTACGGGAAAAAAGTAGTAAACGAGTATATTCCGAACGACTCCCTGATAAAAAAAGTTACCGTATGCGCCGATACCGGTACCCCGCGTTTATGCGAAAGATTTTTAGCGGACGCTGAAAGATTGTTCGGAATGAACGGTGAATTTCACGGCAACGTTCCCTTCGAATCGTACTATCCTCAGTATTCTCAGTTGAATGAAAAACAACTCGAGTGCTATATAGGCTTCAGAACCCTGATCAGAAAAGGAATTTTTCCTGAGGTGGACAGGGCTTATATATATCTGTATCTTTATGAAAATATTAACCATACCGCAAGGCTTAGCCCCGAGGAACGCGCCGATAACATCTGCAGTCTGATTAAAGCTTATCCGGGGTGCGATGTAAAACTGTTTACCGACATGTGTAATTGGCTTTGCGATATCTGCCTTATATATAATGTCAGACTTTCCCCGGGTATATTCGGGGACATATACAGCCGTGTGCTTTCCTGCTCCTCGGTAAAGGAATTTTATCTTTCACTGGAAGACAGCGGAGTAAAAAGGGCTTTTCTGCTGAATACCAGCCGCTATAATTGGGAAAAAAGCAGGTTTTATAAATCTAACAAGGAGTTATATGACAAGCATATAAACGCCTCGGTAAACCGTGTGCTTTCCGAGCTTTCAAAGACCGATCCTCGCTACAGCGAGAACGGAACGGAGCTTTGCACACTGATCCACGAAAGCTATTCCGGAGCCCTGTGCGTCAGTGCCGTAAAACGCACGATTTCACTTGAATGTCTATGCCTGACGCGCGCCGAGGCTGTCAGAAAGACCGTTACCGAGCTGGTAAAATACTCGGAAAACTGCCTGCGAGATCTTCTCGGCATACGCCACAAGCTGTCAATCGGATATGTTTTGACGTCCAATCGTGAAATAATCAATAAATACTATGCCGAAAACACCCGAGAGCTTCATATGCTCAGACAGCAATCAAAAAGCGCAGCTCCGGGGCGCGATCTTCGCCCGGATTATGAAAAGCAATATGAGCCGGAAAATCACGGCATATCCTTTGAAGAAGCCGAAAAAATAGAAAGAGAATCCTGGAAGATAACCGAAAGGCTCGTATCCGATACAACCGACGACATTGACAATTCCTCTGTCGAGAAGGATGCTTCCCCCCAAAACTTAATCACCGACACAACCCCAAGCAAAGAAAACAACATTCGGGAAAAGCTTATTTCAGGACTGGAGGCATTGCGCTTAGGTGATCAGAAGCTTTTTGTCGGAATCGCAAGAAATGCCGCCATGCTGCCGGACGCTTTAGCGGATGAGATAAATGAATTCGCCTTTGACTATGTCGGAGACAACATATTGGAGTATACGGAAAACGGATATAAAATAATCCCCGATTATCTTTCGGACGCGGAAGCCCTGATCATGGAGAATAATCGGTAAAAGCTTTTTCACTTAAAGCGGAATTGGAGCTTACCCAAAATAACAAAAAGAGTACTGAGTGAAATAAATCTTTTTTACATGTCCTCTTATGAATTTAAAATTAACGCGCGGATTCTTCGGAAACCAAGCGTATTACGCTATAGGCGTCAGAAAGGAAAAAGTCACAACCATGGAGAGCAGAATACCTAAGAGAATACTTAATTCCCTTATAAACGCGCTCGCCGCGGGCGTTGTTCCGCGCACAGGCGCTCCTTATATCGCGATCGGACGTATAGAAGAAACCGAAAGTCTGCTTTCTGATCTTGATAATATTTCTGACGGCGGAAGCTCACTGCGGTTCCTGATAGGTAGATACGGAAGCGGAAAAAGCTTTCTTTTACAGCTGATACGCGGATATGCGCTGGAAAAAGGCTTTGTAACCGCCGACGCCGATCTATCCCCCGAGCGTCGCTTATGCGGCTCTAACGGCAGCGGAGCCGCAACCTACAGAGAGCTTATAAACAACCTTTCCATCAAAACCTCCGCAGACGGCGGAGCCCTTACGCCGCTTATATCCCGCTGGCTGTCCGGTAAACAGTCCGCTCTCGCCTCAACCGGACTTGAGATCGGAAGCGAGAGCTTTTTAAACGCTATGAGGCGGGAAATATACTCCGTTACGGAAGAGCTTGAGGATAAGGTAGGCGGATTTGATTTCGCGACCGTCATCCACAAATTTTATCTCGCCTTTATTAACGACGACGAAAACCTGCGCTCCGCCTGCCTTCGCTGGCTGCGCGGTGAATATACCTCAAGAAGCGAGGCAAGACGAGACCTTGGCACACAGAATATTATAAACGATGAAAACTGGTACGACTACCTGAAGCTGATCGCATGCTTTGTCCGCAAAATCGGGTACCTTGGATTTGTTGTGTTCATAGACGAATGCGTAAACCTTTATAAAATCACCAACCGCGTGTCCCGCGAAAAAAATTACGAAAAGATTCTATCCATATTCAACGACACCTTACAGGGTAAAGCGCCGGGGCTCGGATTTATATTTGTAGGCACGCCTCAGTTCCTTGAGGATACCCGCCGGGGCCTGTACAGCTACGAAGCGCTTCGTTCGAGACTTGACGACGGCGGACTGCTGGGCGCCGGAAATTACCGCAATCTTTCAGGTCCGGTAATACGTCTGATACGTCTGACCGACAGCGAACTGTACGCGCTTATAACCCGCATTAACACTTTATATTCCGAGTGCTATTCATACAAAATACCTCTTACCCCGGAGCAGATGCAGGCCTTTCTTACCGTTTGCCTGGATAAAGCGGGAGCGGATATCATGATAACTCCGCGCGAGATCATACGAAGCTACATTTCGCTTCTCAATATTCTCAGACAAAACCCCGAGGCGGATTTTGATAATGTTATAGGCGACGTCGGCAGCACCCTGAAAGCTGCCGGAACCGATTCAGCCGAGACTGAAGGCAATAGCGCGGACGCGTTAAATGATTTTGAATTGTAAAAAAATTCAGAAACCCTTTTTGAAAAAATGGTTTCTGAAACTTCCCAAAAACTTTTAATTATAAAATTTGTTGAATAGGATATATGGTTTGTTTATGGGAGTATAAAAAAGGCAAGCATATTACCAACGACTATTCCGATGGCTACCGCGATAATCAAGACGACTATACCCTTGTTGGTACTGTTGACGCGGTTTACATACATCTCAGGAGTTTCCGCTCCGTCAAAACGAAAGGGGTTTCCGGCAGCCGGATTATAGCGATTTTTACCTGTCAGATACACATCTTCTCTACCTGCCGGGATATCGCAGAAATCATTACAATAATTTTTGCTTGATTTTCCGAAAATAACATAAATTCTTCTTGGGTTTTCATCAATAACAAAACTTTTTTCCTCTCCGTTTTTCAGGGTCCCCAATTTCCGGTATGTAACGTTATCGATAACCAAATCATTTGAGTAGGGATCTTCAATATAAACCTTGGCTTTTGCCAAACACGCTATAAAGCTTTTTGTTCTTTTTATTGTCAGATTTCTCATTTCAATCTCCCATACCGCTGTAAGCGGTTAATAATATTTGAAAATTTTTTTATCAAAAGCTGCGGATTCTTTTTCCTCCCCAATATTTATTTTACACTAACATATACAGATTTGTCAATATTTTTTTCGCACAATTCGCATAAAAAAAGAACATTTAAGATAACGCGCTTTAGAAATAATTATATATTTAATGAGCTTCTGAAATAAAAAAGGACTGCCGTTACAGACAGTCCTCATTCTGATATCATCATGACCGAGCTTGCCGCGCCCTCACGGAAGCTTACTTTAATATTTTATCGAATTACAGGGTTTCGATATATTCCGGCTTTATTTTACCGTTTTCATCTATCTTTGTAGCGATCAGCTTGTTTATTCTGTCGACCGGGTTAAGCAGCGAGCTTATGCTTTCATCATTATGCAGCGCCGCTATTATAAGAGCGACATATTTGCACATATTGACTTCCGTGTACCATTCTCTCGAGCGAAGCTCTTCTGTACGGTAAATAAGGTTGGTAGTGAAAATCTGATCTATCACCCCGTCCTTGTACGCCTTATCTATCTTTTTAAGCCCCGCGCAGAAAAGTCCGAAGGAAGCAAACACGAAAACTCGTTTCGCCCCTCTTGATTTGAGCTGTCTTGCGACGTCGAGCATTGAATCTCCGGAGGCTATGATATCGTCAACTACTATTACATCCTTACCGCGAACACTCTTTCCGAGGTATTGATGAGCCTTTATCGGGTTTTTGCCGCCCTTGACGACGCTGTAATCGCGGCGCTTATAGAAGGTACCGAGCTCAAGCTGGAGCACAGAAGAATAGTACATACACCTCGTCATACCTCCCTCATCCGGCGATATCATCATTAGACTTTCACGGTTTATGGAGATATCAGGAACTTTTTTCAGCAGAGCTTTTATCATCTGATACGTGGGATGAACGTTATCAAAGCTGCACATCGGGATCGCGTTCTGTATACCGATGTTATGTATATCAAAGGATATCAGGTTGACTACCCCGATATCTGCAAGCTCTCTCAGCCCCATGGCGGCGTCAAGAGACTCGCGCATAGTACGCTTGTCCTGACGTCCCTCATATATCATCGGCATTATGACATTGACTCTGCGGCCCTTTCCGGCGATAGCGCATATGACCCTTTTAAGATCCTGGAAATGATCGTCCGGACTCATGGGAAATTCCTTGCCGTACATTTTATATTTAGCGCCGTGATTAAACATATCCGCGTAAATAAATATGTCGTGGTTTCGCATGGATTCGTTAATGACGACCTTCGCCTCTCCGGTTCCGAAACGAATATACTGAGGCTTTATTATGGAGGACTCCTCCGTGCCGAGCCATTTTTGAAGCCAGCTGTCCACTTCCTCAAGAAATTCGTCACAGCCGCTTGTTCCCATAATACTGAGCGTACCCTTGATATCTTCCATTTCAATCTCCCATGCCGCCTTTAGGCGGCTAAAAACTTAACGGTTTTTAATAGACATGAAAATTTTTCTCGTTTTGTGCAGCAAAACAAAAGACATCCAGTCTTTCATAAAACCAATTCCCGAAAACATTATTTTTCCCGACATGACCGTATATAACAATCACGCTTATTTTTATGACGGTTTACTGATACCGCCATAATTTTTATACGTTTCAGGCTTAGTATTATTATAACAAAATTACGGACATAATTCAACACCTTTTGCGTTTTTTTCAATTACAAAATATACCTGTATTTTACCGTATTTTTGTATACTTTTTATATTTACGCAAAAACCTACGCTCAGTACGCGACTCCCCAGCATACCATATGCTTGGCAGGACGTCCGCAGCATACGCATTTATCGGAAATTTTTTCCGAATCAAACGGTATGCAGCGCGAGCCTACTCCGGTCAGCTCCTTGACTTTATCCTCGCACTCCTCTTCTCCGCACCACATGGCTCTGACGATGCCGTCTCCCTTATCGGAAAGAGCTGTCTTTATCTCGTCAATAGAGGTACATTTATACGTTCGCCTGTTCAGATTGTCAAGCGCCTTCCGATAAATACCGTCCCTTACCTCCTTAAGCTTTGCGGCAACCGCATCCTCAAGCCCGTCGAGCCCTACCACCGTCTTTTCACGGTTATGACGCGTAACAAGCACGCACACGTTGTTTTCAATATCGCGGGGACCTATCTCAAGCCTTACGGGTACTCCCTTCATTTCATATTCCGCAAACTTCCAGCCCGCTGAGTTATCACTGTCGTCAAGACGGACCTTAAAACGCTTTGACAGTCTGTCCTTCAGCTCCGCGGCTTTTTCCAGAACCCCGGGCTTATGCTGCGCGACCGGCAGGATGACCACCTGTATAGGCGCGACTGCGGGGGGAAGGACAAGCCCGTTATCGTCGCCGTGAGACATGATTATCGCTCCGATCACTCGCGTGCTTACTCCCCAGGAGGTCTGATGAGGATATGTGAGCTTATTGTCCTTGTCGGTAAAAGTGATATCAAACGCCCTGGCAAATCCGTCTCCGAAATAATGCGAGGTTCCCGCCTGGAGCGCCTTACCGTCGTGCATAAGCGCCTCTATGGCATAAGTGGCAACCGCTCCCGCGAACTTATCGCTCTCCGTTTTTCTCCCCTTTATTACCGGTATTCCGAGCTCGTTTATAAAGAAATCCGCGTAGCAATCGAGCTGACGCAGCGTCTCCGCCTCCGCCTCCTCACGGGTAGCGTGCATAGTATGTCCCTCCTGCCACAAAAATTCCCTTGACCGGAGAAACGGACGGGTGGTCTTTTCCCAGCGCACGACGCTGCACCACTGATTATACAGCTTCGGCAGATCCCTGTAGGATCGGATAATATTAGCAAAATGCTCACAGAACAGCGTTTCCGAGGTAGGGCGCACACACAGCCTTTCCGTCAGCTTTTCGCTTCCGCCGTAAGTAACCCACGCCACCTCCGGGGCAAAGCCCGCGACATGATCCTTTTCCTTCTGAAGCAGCGATTCGGTGATAAACATAGGCATATATACGTTCTCATGCCCCGTTTCCTTGAATTTTGAATCAAGTATCCTCTGTATGTTTTCCCAGATCGCGTATCCGTAAGGACGTATTATCATACATCCCTTTACCGAGCTGTAATCAATCAGATCAGCTTTTTTGCAGATATCCGTATACCACTGTGCGAAATTCTCGTCCATCGAGGTTATCTGCTTTACCATTTTCTTGTCCTGTTCCATTTTAATCACCTCATGTCGCCTTTGGCGACTCAAATAGATATGTATAATTTTCGTGCTTGGCAAATACTCACAAGTTGAGTATTTGTTAAGCAAAAGTACTATGTACTTTTAGAAAATTCAGACGTGAAACCAGCCGCATTCTGACGCGATGTAATATATTTTTCACGCTAAAAACCACGCCTTTTATATGCAAAGCCTACCTTTCTTTCGGAGGCCGCCCGGTTCCGCGCGGTGTTAAACTCGCTCTTTTTGACCGTTGTACTGTCTGCGCCGTCCATACTTACCATAAACCAAAGGACCGACGTCCGATTTGTCTTGTTTTTATTATAATATCATTTTTATGTTTTGTCAAGCGAAATTTGTTTTTTTACTCCTTTTCAAATACGGCTATGCTTTCGGCGCCGCATTCAAACCATCCGCTCTCCTGCTTTACACCGGTAAAGTAATTTTTCCAGCTTCCGGCGGGAAGATATATTTTCCGTGACGTATCCTTTTCAGTAACCGGAGCTACAAGCAGCTTTTCGCAGAAAAGATATTCGTCGTCTATTTTATATGTCTGCGGATCGTCGGTGTAATCGCATACCAACGCTCTTATCGGAGGCTTTCCGGTGTCGCGGTATATGTCAAATGATTTTTTCAGCATCGGTACCAGCTTTTCCCGCACCTTAAGCCAATATCTGACCTCGTCCTCGCAGTCAAACTCAAGCCACGGTATCGTATGATAGTTCCACCCGTTTATCAGGCAGTGCGCGGAAAACACAACGGTCTGCAGACGGCAGAGAAGCTCTCTTTTAGTCTTTGTATATCTGAGCTCCGGCGCCCAGAGAATACCGGAAAAGCCTGAGTTTACGCATCCGCGTATAAATTCCTTATGATCATAAAGATCGCTGTAAAGCACAAACGGGTACGACGCGGCAAGAGCCCCGGAGGCTCTCACCTCAGACAAGGTCTTTTTATCCCCCAGAGCCTTCATGATGGTCTGCTGATAAAGAACGCCAAAAAGATTATGGTACTGCATACCGTCCATACCGCTCGGAAACTCCGTCTGGTTCGGAAAGCCCCACGCGCCGTCTTTGAAATCCGAGCTGTCACACTCGTCCAGCTTAAAGCCGTCGATAACGTCGTTTATAAGATATTCCCTGTGATGATTTGCGTATATATCCGACGCCTCCTTAGTCGAGAAATCCGGCACATATCCCCCAAATACCTTATAGTTTCCGCTGTATTTTCTGATCTCCCCGCTTATCGGCGAGTCGGGATGCACGTACGCATGCTCCCAAAGGTTAAGATGATACCCAAGCTCCCTCATTTCGGATATGAATTTTTCGGGCTCCGGGAAAAGCTTCGGATTCCATTCGTAGGTACAGGAATAAGCGTGCGTATGCCAGCCCGGCTCAAGCCCTATAGTGCTGCACGGTATGTCGCTTTCCCTGAAATACCTTGCGCATTTCACTACCTCATTCTGATCATATTTAATCGAACAGCGATAAAGTACTCCCAGCCCCCACTCCGGCACATCCGGTCCGCCGCCTGAAAACATATTGTACTGTGAAACCACGTCCGTTATATTTTCCCCGGTGAAAATATACAGCGTAACCCCCTTTGCCGCCGGTATGTAAACCGAGATGACGCGACCGTCTCCTTCATCCGATATTCCGTAAAGCTCTTCTGTCGAGCAGGTGTTCTTTGACTCCGTCCAAGCCGTCATGCTGTCGGATTTCTGAGCTCCGAATATAAATTCCGCATATCTCGCGGTATCAACGTAAATACCGTATCCCTTTGTCGATACGAAAAACGGCACCGGGGCGTGACTGTCCCCCGTGGCTGCCGCGGGATCTGAGTTAGTCCGCAGAGTCACCTTTCTGCCCTTGAACGCCATGACCTTGAGCTGAAGCCCGAAGCCGTAATACTCGGCGTCGTTATCGTACGGAAGCTCAAGCGCTATTCCGCTCACAAGCTCGGAAAAGCGTATCTTTTCTACCGGATAATCCGTTTCGCTTTCGGTATAACGAAGGTTTTTACAGTAGGCTGTAGGAACGTGCTTTTCAGGGGTCCCGAATACTATTTTCTTCATTAAATATACCATCCTTTCGTACGCCGAACGGCGTATTGCACAATTTTTTAATCAGTAATTAAACATAATTTTCTAAAACTAAACATTTTATTCATTGACAAAATTACGTACCGGGCGTATAATTTATATTCAGACAAAAATTTTCGGCGGACTCTGTATCATTTCTGTTTTTTAAAATGCCCGTTATAATAAGCCAGCCATTTCGCGCTGTCCTCCGTACTGCCGAGAATATCATCGGTTTTCATAGCGGCACTCTTAAGCTGCTCCCTGTCTATCCCAAGCTGCTCAAAAAGCTTTTCCGGAGAAATGATCTTCTTGCGCGACCTGCGAGCGGTGATATATCTGCCGCTTTTCCCACCGCAAAAGTTGACGAAAACTGTGCAGTCCGGGATGTTTCGTGTGTACTGCGCGCCTCTGCGTCTAAGCAAATCAACCACATAAAGCAGCTCACAGAAGCGAGTGCATTCAAATTCCTCGTCAAAGCAGTAGCATCTCCCCTTAAATTTAGGATCCGGGGTCACAAACAGACGCGGCGACGAGAGATATCTGCGAAATACCCGTTTCACTGAATTTGTCATACGGTATCCGTCGCCTATCGGAAACGCTGCGCTCAGATCGTCATGCACGACACCTTCATGGAGAACTCCCAAAAGCGCGGCATTCTCATACAGCTCCTCCAAAGTTACCCCGTTTGCTCTGCATATCTCCTTTGTCACACAAGCGGTCATTTCCGCGTCGTCGTCGCTTTTATGCTCGCAAAGTACCGGCACGTTATAGATCTCGCAAAGCTTCTTTAGTGACGGTGCTTCCCCGCCGTTAAAAAAAACATGCATCTTCTGAGTATCCAAATAAGTTATATCAAAATACGGAAGACCATACAGAGCCATGTTCTGTGCAAGATACGCCGCGTCACAGAAAACCGAATGACCAATGAAAATAGCGTCTGACATTGTCAGAAGCTCCCGAACACGAGGATAAATAACCGAAAAATCAGGCTGTAAGCGGAAATAATCTTCTGCATATGCAAGGCAGATACCGCTTTTTTCAAAGCTTTCCGAGTCAAACTCACATTTGGGATTGATCACGATATCATTTTTTTCAAGAATATTGTATTTACTGTCGCATATCACATAGCCTATAGAGCATATATGAGCCACTCCGCCGACATGCGAAGCGCACTCAGTATCAAAAAAAACATATTTCAATCATATCACCATCGCCGTCCACAATAGCTTCGGACAGCTTCAATAGATTTCCGGAGCTCTCGGCTCTCCGGATGTGTTTATGTAAACAGTATACCATATTGCCGCCTAAAAATCAATGCCCAAAGCAAAAAACGGAAATAAAGTTCATTAAATTTTTCTGAAAGGTGTTTTCTTTTAAATGTCTAAATGGAATATCAAAGAATTTGAGATCATCGAATGGGTATTAAAGAATATTTCCGAGCTTTCTCTTGACGAAAAATACCGTAAAAATTTGTCGGATGTGCGTAAAGGACCAGTCCTGCAGCTTTCGTCGTATACTCCTCAGGAACGCAGCGCCATTGCCGCTTCGCTTGACTATTTTTGTGAACTCTACACTTCGTCAATTAAAGGCTATCCTAACGGAAACCGTACCATCCGCCAGATAAAGGCACGACTGGAATTATTAAAATCGGCAAAGCAAAAAGCAATGGAGACATCAGACATCGATAAGCAAAATTGATTTTCCGCGTATAACCCGTCCCTACAAAGCCAATAATAACTCAAAGCGCGAATAAATCCGGGATAAGCAAAATTTATTTAAAAATATGCGTCTTCACTATTGACAAAACACATTTTTTGTGGTATACTGTAAAGCGTGACTAAAAGATTTGCCGGAGTGGCGGAACTGGCAGACGCACGGGACTTAAAATCCCGCGAGCTAATCCCTCGTGCCGGTTCGATTCCGGTCTCCGGCACCATGATCTTTTCGCCTCTATAATTAAATATCGCGGGGTAGAGCAGCTCGGTTAGCTCGTCGGGCTCATAACCCGGAGGTCAGGAGGTTCAAATCCCCTCCCCGCAACCAGAAAAGAAAGAGCCTTTGTCTTCACAGATAAAGGCTCTTTCTTTTCGTCAGTGAATCTACCTTTCGGCACTTTTGTTTAGGACCTCGGTGATTTCTCCGATTTTTTACGCCTCATAAACATTCCTTTTCCCCTCCAGAAACTTTTCTGCAAGGAATATAGCAGGTATCTTTATTTTTTCTGCGACAAATCTTCGCTTGACAGTCAAACGCGGAAGCCGCTTGCGAGCTTCATCAATCTGCATAAGACGTATGCGGTAACCGCATATCCTTGATTTTTTAAACGGCATATGCTATAATTATATCAGAAAGGAATGGTATTAAATATGGGATGTTGGGGAATGGGGCTTACTCAAAGCGACGAATTTTGCGAGGTCTATGATCAGTTTATGGAAGCATACAACGAGGGAAAAGAGGTTTCGGACATTACCGCCGCAATTCTTGAGCAGTATCATGAGGAATTTAACGACAGTGACGGCGCAATGCACGACGTCTATTTCGCTCTCGCGAAAGCTGAGTGGATTTGCTGCGCGCAATCCGAAATGATCCTATCCAAAGTAAAGTATATTATTGAAAACGACCTGAATATTGATTTTTACCGAGAGCTTATGGCAAACGAGTCCGATTTGAAGCTCAGACGAAAAAACCTGCAAATATTTTGGGATAAACTGCAGACGCCAAGAAAATCCGCAAAAAAGCGCGTATCACCGCCCAAAAGAACAGTTCTTGATAAAGGAACCCTGTTTTGGTATAAAAAGAGATCGAATTATTTTGCCGCTATCGTTTTGGATATAGTTAACCGTTCTTTTTTGGTTGCTTTGAGCGAACCCCTGAACGTTGCTCCCAAAACAACTGATTCTGTACTCAATGCCCGCGCGCGGACAGCTTCTTGGTTCGATCTGCTTTTGTCAGAAAAGCAAATACATATTGTTAATATAATCGATATTAAAGAAAGCTATAACGGCAGAGCGGGAATATATTTTAATGCGGACATTGGGATCTATTATTGTGGTAATTGCGGTTCAAACCAACAGTGGGGTGGCTGCAATGATCATAACAACCATTGGATATTTCCAAACATGACCTTAAGGGATATGCTTTCCGCGGAAAATCTGCCCGTAACATTATACCGCGGCAACTGATACGACCGGCAATTCTGCGAAAAAACAGAAAGCGATTAATATATTCAGAAAACGCACCCGACAGTTTATATCCCCAAAAAGATATTTAAATTGAAAAAACGAGTGTGTAAAGCTCTTGAACAAAATCTACTTTCAGCAAATCTTTGGGGCGCAAGCGCAGCTTGACAACGTCAAGAGAATATTGCTTTACTTTTTTCCTGAAGTATGATATAATTTTTTCAAACATGAAAGGAGCATACCATGACTGTCGGAGAAAAAATACAATTCTATAGGAAAAAAATAGGACTTTCTCAAGAGGATCTTGGAAAAAAGTTGCTTGTCAGCCGCCAGACGGTAAGTCTATGGGAAATCGATAAAACATTGCCCACTGTGGATAACTTAATTCGATTGAAAGAAATTTTCGGCGTGTCTATCGACGACATATTGACCGATTCAGATATAACGGAAGCACCTTTTGATGTGCCAAAGGAAAAATATCAATTTGATTACTCGGCCTCGGAGCTGAAAGATATTTTTAAAATCTCAGTTTATCCTGTTTGCAAAAGGGCACTTCTTTTTGCAATTTGTACTGCTGCTGCATTTATTTTCTTTATAATGACCAGTGCTCCTGACGCCATTATTGGCATAATAGTAGGATTGTTTTTATCTGTAGCTATTTATAACGCCAAATGGTATCTGACGTTTAATAAAGCATGGAAGAAAAATGAAGACAGAATACTTGAATGTCAATACACTTTTAAATTATACGATGGCTTTCTATTCATACAGATCTCAAAAAACAACGAAGCAATAAAATGGCATAAGATTTATTTTGATGATCTGGAGCTTTTACATAATACAAATAAGTATTTCATTTTTAAAAGCGCAAATCAGTCTTTAATCATAAAAAAAGAAAACTTAAATAAAGAGTCCGTGTTTTATAGCTATTACAAATGGAATCCAAACAAAGTGGATGAATCACTGATAAAAAACAAATGGAGCGCCATATCTACTGTATTAATCATATTCTCAATTTTATCTATTCCGGGAGCATTGATAGGTATTGCTATATTATCCGGTATTAATAACCTTTTTACAGAAAATATGTGGATATTCTTTTTATTCACTCCCATTCCGATCGCTTCCATAGTAATCGGATCATATCTAAAAAGCAAAGGAATATATAAATACCAAAAAAATATTGTCGTTGGAATAATCATGACCGCTCTTCTCTGCATATACGGCTCTTTTTCATTTATATTTCCGGATATCTATTCCCATTCCGACGAGCCTATTTTACAGATTGAAAAAAATATCGGAATCGATATTCCATCACATTCCAGAATTAATACACAAGATTGGACCAAGGGTACGCAATCGGTTTCAAGGGGATACATTTTTTATACAAGTGACGTTTATTTTGAAAGCGATGCGGCTGATAAATTTGAGGAACAAATTAAAAATGACGGCAAATGGATATCCGATGTACCAACCGAAATAGTAGGAATAACATCACCGTTTGCAGATTTACAAAGCTACGACTATATTATAATCTACAATACGGTAACACAGGATATAAACAAGTTGCCGAAAGAAAACGGAACCTACCGCTTTGTCAATGTCCTTTATGATTGCGTTTCAAATAAAATGAAAATCGTTGAATACGAGATAGAGTATGTAAAGTGACAAAACCACTCATTAAGATATCCGAACATTTCTCTACATTATTTATTGCGAAGATAAAATTAAAGCTCAGATCCGGGATTTCAAAAAAAATCCCGGTATTTTTTTTGAAACTGAATAAAAGCCGGACATAAGGGAAAAATATAGTCATCGATCAAAGGTTAACAACAGAGTTACCAAGAAATAAGGAAGGGAAATAATATGAACGAAAACGTAAAGAAAAAATGGGCGAGCCGCTCGACCTATATCGCTCTTGCGCTGCTTCTCGTCGCGATACTCACAGTTACGATTATTGCCATTGCCACCACCGTCGCTAAAAACAATGATGAAAATCCCCCTATCGACACACCCAATAACGACGATCCCGGAGACGACCAGCAGACAGGCACCATCCCGGACGACACCAACGACGACGATAAAGATTCGGATAACGAGCCCGAGCCTCAGCCTATTTACAAGGCTCCCTGCGCCGGCGGTCTGCAGAAGGACTACAGTGAAGACGTTTTAGTGTTCTCGGCTACAATGAATGACCACAGAGTGCATCTCGGTATAGATATCTCCGGTAATCTCGGAGATCCGGTATATGCGTTCTCAGACGGAACTGTCGAAAAGGTATTTACGGATCCGTTTATGGGCAGAACCGTTATTGTTGACCACGGCAACGGACTTAAGTCACATTATATGAATCTCGCAGAGGAAGTAGCGGAAGGCATTGAGGCGGGAAAGAAGGTTACAGCCGGAACGCTGCTCGGCGCGATAGGCGAAACCGCTCTTATTGAGTGCGCGGACAGTCCGCATCTGCATTTTGAGCTTAGACTCAACGATAAGCGAATAGATCCCACCACGTATTTCACCGTTCCGAGCATGTCTGAAATAGAACCTGAATACGAAGGCTGAAAAAAATCCGGGGTGCCATTAAAAAGGCATCCCGGATTTTGTTTATACGTGTTTTACGTTTTTTTCGCACCTCAAATGTCCGCCGAATAAATCAGTCGAAAAACTTCCCTTTGAAAATGTTTTCATTTCCAAGCTTTTCGGCGGTTAATCCAAATATCACACAACCGTTCCGGCTAACGATGTCATTACTGTACCGTCCGTTTCTGACGATATTTTCCAAATCACCGCCGCTTCTTACAGCTTACATAATCGGTAAGATGATCATCATGCATTATACCATTTTTTCATGATGAAATACCTAATTCCATTGCTCTTTATACCATTTACTTATCGAGAACAATTATCGGTAAGCGGCTTCCTGTGTTTAAACAGACTCAATGCTACGCTGACCGCCAAGACTACCGCGGAAATAACAAGAATAGCCAGAGAGGAAATTTTCAGGTCTTCCATTGCCACAAAACCCGCTGCCGCCATTAAAATTATCAAAAGAGCGATACAGGCGTATTGTACAATGATCATGAACCTCGGGGTTTTATTACTTAGATATATGGGAATCAGAATAGCTAAATCCAGCATTGTCATAGCACATACAAAACAAACCAAATCTTTCCACATAATAAAATACATTGTATCCTTTCCGTATTCCGAGATATAATATAATAATATATCTATTGCAACTATTGAAATCGCAAATCCCGTAACAGACAGGATATAATTAAAATATTTTGCTCTGTTATACATAAAAAGCCTGATCAAAAGCGCGGAAAACGGCACCGCGACAATCGGTAGTATCACAACGGAAGCGTCTTTAATAAAGAAATATAACACTGCTCCCGTGATAAAGCTGAACAGCAGAGTACATAAGACTATATGACCTATATTAATTTTCGTTTTCATACCATAGTTCCTTTCGCCATATACTTTTTTGTTTTGTTGGGTTCATTTTTAGGGGTTTAGAATGAAATACAAAGCGGCGCACTTCAACTGTAGGCCTTGACTGCCTTAGCTTTGTGCGCCACGTAATATCTCCAAATATGTTTTAATGACTTTCGGAGACATTTCATAGGAACTCTACTTCAGCAATCCGGTAAGCCTCATCCGATATACATTTTGGGTTGTTTTCGCTTTGATTCGTTTTGTTAATCACAGTGTATCACAATACTTTTGATTTGTCAATACCTAAGAAATGTTTTCTCTTTTATGAACAAATTATTTTTTTTGTGAATTTAGTAGAATCGCTCGACTTTTTTCTACAGAATTTGCTATACAAAGCAATCATACAATATAAAAAACGCAACCTGAACCATTCGATTCAAGCTGCGTTTGGTGCACCTTCAGGGACTCGAACCCTGGACCCACTGATTAAGAGTCAGTTGCTCTACCAGCTGAGCTAAAGGTGCGCTCACGTTGAAGCGGGTAATCCTCAACATTTCTATTATACCACATTCTGACATAAAAATCAAGCAAATTCCGTCACAAATTATAAACCAATTGATGTACAATTTATACATCACAAGTACTGCTTAACATACTGTCGAAAGGTTATCATAGAGTACCCGTAATATGCAGGCTTTTTCTTATCGGAAAAATAATCCATTACCATATCCTCAAGCGAAAACTGAAGCCTTTTACGCTTGGTCTCCTTTACGTACTCCTCAGCATAGCTTTCATATACCTCTGTTCTGTCGTAACTGTAGTTTAAAGCCTGATGGCATGCCTCAGTACCCACTATTATTGGGTCGACACCGCGGAAGCCCGCGCCGCATAACATATATTTCAGATCAAGCGTCCTTATCTCGTTCAGACTGTCGCGGTAATCATGAAGATCGGTAAAAGCCGCAACACCGGTTATATCGGTACCGTCGCCCTGCACAGCATCGCCGCAGATAAGTGTTCCGGTAGGAGCGTGATACCAGCAGACACAGTCAACGTCGTGCCCCGGTGCGGGTACGGGGTGAAGGTCTCTGAAAACAGGACTTTCGTCGCTTACCCTTCCGTCGATAAAAACTCCTCTTACCTCTCTGAACGGAGGGGCATAATCCTGACACAGGCTGTAGTTACGCGTAGCGTAATAGGTAGGGTTTTTCAGCCTGTCAGCCTGTGCTCCAAATGACATGACCCGTATCCAGGGAGCAAGCTCTATAAGTCTGTGAGCGCCTCCGATGTTTTCCGGATGACAGTGAGTAAACACCACGCAATCGATATTTTTCAGGCTGTAGCCTATTTTTTTCAATGCGGAAGAAAGCTCGCTTATAGAGTTGTCTGAAGCCCCGCAATCGATTAGAAAATTACTTTTACCGGTTATAAACGCCATCGCCCCGCCGTCCTGAGACTGCGGCAGCAGGTAAAAAATTTCGTTATTGATCTTCTCCATCTTGCCCATGATAAAATTTTATTTTCCTCTCTGAAAACAAAAAATCTTTTACGCGTTTCATAATTAGGATGTCCATTAATATTCTCAGATAATAATAACATAAAGCAAGGATCATTGTCAAGTAAAAAATTTTTATAAATAAAAAAGATCTGTCGCATTTTACCATTTATTACACGATGATGTAATTAAAATGAGTTGATTTACTATTGACAAAATTTAAAATAAATGATATCATTTAAAGAGGCGCAGCCGCTTGAGACGCAATGTCCCTGCGGGGAAGGTCGATTTACATATATACGGTCAAAAAGCGAGACAAACGGGAAATGTCAGATATTTTTCTCCCGCATATATACCTCGCTTAAGGCTGAGCCTGAAGCCGGATCTTCAGGTCATTTGCCCATGTGTACAGCGGACGGGACTGCGGAATTGCTTAATTATTTCATCCCGTAACAAAAGGTACACGCCCATAGGTCCGACAAAGGACTTTGTACCGAAATTAAAGAAAAGGAGAAGGAAAAATGCAAGGTACATACTTAATAATTACCATTATAATTTACCTGCTTATA
Source organism: uncultured Clostridia bacterium (assembly GCA_944393415.1). Lineage (GTDB taxonomy): Bacteria > Bacillota > Clostridia > Oscillospirales > CAG-272 > SIG673. The sequence goes on from CALYAD010000017.1 coordinate 24,379, forward strand.
TGCGTTATCTGGGCGTTTTTCAGAGGCGCCTCGCGTTCTAAGCTGCGGCTGATCATGGTTTTTTGCTCAGCGGTAGCGGCATACCTCGGAACGCTTCTTATAAAAGCCTTTGCTTCGTCAGACAAAATATTGGCAAGAATAAATGAGCTCGCCGCGGATATCGGGTTTGACGTTTTGGAAAAGTTCGCTCAGTTTTCGCCATCCCTTGAGGAAATATTGCTCAAAAGCGGAACCGCGATAGCCGCTCCTGCCATATTCCTTATGCTGTTTTTGGCTTTTTCGATAGGCACTTGGATAATTTATTTTATCCTGACGCTGGTTTTGTTCCCGCTCTTTCGCAGAAGCGAGGAAAAAAAGATGTTCAGAAAGCTGCGCGCGTCCATAAACGGACTGCTCCAAGGCGCGATCGTTGTAATTGTGTTCATGCTTCCTATCACATGCTATCTTGAAATGGCGCCGATAGTCGCGGATAAGGCGATTCAGTCAGATACGGAGCTGTCAGACGACATAATTCTCACAAAAGTAAAGGATGAGATTGACGGATTCAACTCCAGTCTGACCGTCAATACTTTCCGCAGCTGCGGCGGCAGCTGGCTTTATGAACAGCTGACCAGCTTCAGCATTGGTCAGGGAGAAAACAAAACCACCGTATGTATTACGGACGAGGTCGGCGCGCTTTTCGATTTCGTTAACGGTATCGCCGGACTGTCCGGAAAGGATATAACCGAATACTCCGAGCATGAAGCGGATCTGATTCTCGGACTCGGCGAGTCGTTTTCAGACTCCAAGCTGCTTGCGACGGCAACCTCCGATCTGGTGTACAATATGACAAGCGCATGGAAGAACGGAGAAACGTTTGCCGGAATATCCGAGCCTTCGGTGGGAGAGATGCTTGATCCGATGTTTGACAAGCTGATAACGGTATTCAACGAAAGCTCTCAGGACACGGAAAAGCTCAGCGAGGATATAATCACGGTTTCAAAGCTTGTTTCGACGCTTTCGAGGTACGGTGTACTCGCCAACACGTCGAACACCGAAGCCCTTACCAAGGTGCTTTCCGAAAGCAACGCCGTTACCGAAATTTCAGACATTCTATCGGAAAACGAAAGAATGAAGGTAATCCTCACAGACCTGACTGACCTTTCGGTTGATCTGCTCGCAAAGTCACTCGGCGTACCGGAGGAAAACACGGAGATGTATAACGATATGCTGTCTGCGATCGCCGGCAGCCTCACCGATACCCGCGATATCGATCCCGACACAAGAAAAGAACTCGTAAAGGTCGTTGTAAAAGACGAGCTTGTACACGCCGGCATAAATGTTGAAGACGATTATATAATCAGGCTAACCGATACCCTCATCGAAAACTACGGGGATTTCGACGGAGAGATTACCCCGGCATTTATAGCTCAGTTCTACACCGTATACACAAATATGCAGAGCAAATAATACGATACGACCGCGGAGGCGATTTGTCTGCACCCGCGGTCATATTTTACTGAAATCAGTGTGCGTCAGGATTAATTATGAAACTTACTCAAAGAGAAACAAACCCATTTCCGTATTCGGATACCAACAAGCGCTACCTTACGATGGATCATTATATGCGTTCGGTTTTCGGTAAAAAAGCTTGCAAGGTTCCTATCGACGGAGGCTTCACCTGCCCCAACCGCGACGGAAGCAAGGGATTCGGCGGCTGTAGTTTCTGCTCCGAAAAAGGAAGCGGTGAATTCACTGCCGGCAGAGAGCTCGGCATTTCACGTCAGATAGACATAGGTGCTGATATGATGCGCCGCAAATGGAAGGACGCGGTTATCATCCCCTACTTTCAGTCATTCACCGGTACCTACGCACCGCTCGAAAACCTAAAAAAGCTTTACGAAGAAGCGCTCTCCCACCCCCTGTCGCGCGGTTTATGCATAGCTACCCGCCCGGATTGCATAACCGACGAGACGGCAAAATATCTTCATGCGCTTGCTTCGGAGCATTTCCTTATGCTTGAGTTAGGACTTCAGACTATCCACGACGATATCGCCGCGAGGTTCAATCGCTGCTATACCTACAATGAGTTTCTGAAAGGATATGATAAGGTATCCGACCTGTTTACCTGCATTCATCTTATCAACGGACTGCCGGGAGAGACCCGCGAAATGATGCTGGAAAATGCCGAAGAGATCGGAAAGCTCCGTCCCAGGGCGGTTAAGCTGCACCTTCTCCACGTCCTTGACGACACCCCGCTCGCGGAGGAATATAAAAATGGCAATTACCGTCCGATGGAGCGGAGTGATTATATAGCGACCGTCTGCGATCAGCTTGAGGTACTGCCGCAGGAAACGGTAATAGAACGAGTAACGGGAGACGGGATGGACAGTAAGCTGCTCGCACCGCTCTGGAGCAGAAAAAAACTCACGGTTCAAAACGATATCGACAAGCAGCTTTATTTAAGAAACTCCTGGCAGGGGAAAAAAGCTTTGTAATATCGACGTGCGCAGCGTTACCCTGAGCTTACAAAAAGGCTTTAAGGGGGAACTTTTTTTCAAAAAGTTCCCCCTTATGATCCCCTTCAAAAACTTTCTTTAAAGGAAACCGAACGCTGATTTGATCTGACTTGCATTCGGATAAGTTTTAGGAAGATTTTAATCCCTAAATTTCCGGAAGATACTTCGTAGGATCCACTGCAACTCCGTTTTTGCGGATCTCAAAATGCAGATGCGGTCCCGTAACTCTGCCTGTGGCTCCGCTCTTGGCAATGCTCTGCCCTTTATACACACGGTCGCCCACGGAAACGTCTATCTTGCTCAGATGAGCATAGTAAGTCACGTCACCGTTGTCGTGCTGTATCTTTACGAGCTTACCGTAATTGCCGTTCGTACCGACAAAAATAACTTTACCGCCGTCAGCGGCATAAACCGTAGTGCCGGTCGAAGCTCTGAGATCCACGCCGTAATGATTGCTGTAGGTGGAATTAAGATACCTCCTGCCGAAAGGCGAGGTTATATAAACATACGAAAGCGGCCATGAATAAGAGCCGGTCGAGGCGGTAGACTTCTTAGTACCTACAAGTACCACCTTGTTTATAGGCTCCTTAACCGTTTTTTCAGAGACAAGCGTACGTGCGGTCTCCTCTCCGTCGATATATGTGACCTCATAGCTCAGCAGCTTTTCTCCCTGAACGCCCTCTGTTTTAGTCACGCTTGTCCCCTCGTTATATGTCGAGGAATTCTGATATACCGTTTCAAAGGCTATGTATTTTGTTTCGGTCTCGTTTACAGTTACGGAAAACGATATTTTTCCCCCCGCGTCATAATAATGTTCCATAATCTCGCTTACTTCCGTGATCTCATCACGTTCGACATATGTCTCCTCAAGCTCCATGGTGTTATTCACCGTAACCCTAACCACTTCTATGGAATTTTCCGTCAAAGCGGCATATTTTTCATCAATCAGCGCTTCTTTCAGCTCAGAAAGCTCCTCATCGTTTTCAAGATAAGCCACCTTTTCTCCATCTATCAAAAGCATGTACGCCTTCACCTCACCTTCCATGACCGAATCTTCAGATGAAAATCCGTTGGTGTTATCCGCGCCGTCGGTATTTTCCTTGTCGGAACAGCCATATAAAAAAAGAAGAGCGAGCGCCATGACCGGCAATATGATCCTCTTTAATTTCATATGTAATAAAACTCCTTTCACTCAAAAATGTACTTGACGCGACCCCAAATCGATAATCCGCGTCTTCCATTACCATTCACAGATAACGTTTCCGACAATCAGAAAACACGCCGAAAACGTCAGCTGCTACGGATAACGGCTATATTAATTATACATGAATTTAACCCCAAAATCAAGATATTATCTTAATTTACCTTAAATTCCCGGGATATTATAACTTTGAAACAAAAAACTATATCGCACCCCAAATCAGGATTTTCAATTTCTAATGATACGTCAAAGGAGATCAGCGTGATTTATAAAAGAAAAAAAGCGTTCGGACAGGCTCTGATAATTCAACTGTTCCTTTACCTCACGGAAAATTTGATATTTTTAGCAGTGAACGACCCTCACGCGCAGCTTATCATTTCAATACCACTGACATTGACGGTATACATATTGCCAGTAATGTTCTATCGCAAAAGAACGGGCTATACTCCATTTTTTTCACCGCTCTTTCCCGAAACAGATAATAATAAAAACGAAAAATACAATGTCGCAAAAAAAGCCTTAATATTTTTTTCGGCGCTTTCCGTAACTGTCACGGCGGTGAATATCTTCGGACTGCTCGGAGACAGAATACTTTTATTTTTCGGATTTCAGCGCACCCCCGCGCCAACTTCACCGGATTTTTTTACACTATCGGTCACATTTTTAAAAAGCGTGCTCATAGCCGCGTTCTGCGAGGAAATTCTTTTCAGGGGCGTTATGCTACACGCATTCGGTCAGAGCAGCATGAACAAAGCAGTATTGATCAGCGCCGGCCTTTTCGCTTTGATGCATTACAACCTGTCGCAGACTCTTTACGCCTTCGCCGCCGGAGCGGTAATTGCGTACTGCGCGTTCAAGACGCGCTCGCTTGCCTTCGCGTTCGCACTTCACTTCGGTTCAAATTTTATTACCTATATATTTACTGTACTTCAGTTTTATCTGCCGCAGCCTTTGTACAATCGCATTTCTCTGATAACCGCGTCGGCGTTTGCCGCAATTACCCTTTTCTCAGTTATCGTAATTATTCTAAAAACGCTTAAAGCGCGCCGGACTCCCGACACCGAACGCCGGGCCAAAACGGTAAACGGTTCCGACAGCGCTCCGCCATGTCCGGAGATAGCCGCATACGCGCTTTTCGCTTTTGTTCTGTGCATATTAAATTTGGCATAGTAAGGTATAGACAAAAGCTAATATACGCTGTATCCGTACACAAATAAAAATGCCGCTTGTCGGCAGGAAGGAAAATTCTTTTATGAACGAAACAGACGAAAGATTCATGCGGGAAGCTCTGGCTCTGGCGTCCGAGGCAGCAGAAAACGGAGAGGTCCCGGTCGGAGCGGTAGTTGTGCGCTCGGGAATGATCATAGGTCGCGGTCGAAACAGGCGTGAGGAGCGCAAAAACGCTCTGGCTCACGCCGAGCTCGAGGCGATAAACCAGGCATGCGGAAAGCTTGGAGGCTGGAGGCTGCCCGAGTGTACGCTGTACGTAACTCTTGAACCCTGCCCGATGTGCGCCGGAGCGGTTATAAACTCGCGAATAGGGCGTACCGTTATCGCTCTGCGTGACGCCGCCTCCGGCTCCTTCGGCTCCGTTATCAATCTTAACTCATATCCGTTAAACCACAAATGCGCAACGGAATACGGGATTCTTGAAGATGAATCCAGAGTTCTTATGCGCGGTTTTTTTGAAAAACTGAGAAAAAAACGATAAGAGCAGCGCTGTGCACATCGCGGCGCTCCGCCGAAGTCCGGAAAAGTTCCACTTCAGGGCTTAAACTAACATGAAAAACTTTCGTAAGAAAATTTAAGCGTGATACCGACCGAACTCTGACTTGATCTGACTTAACTTTCACGCCGGTTTGCTTACTCAAATCCTATTATATATTCCTTCCAGAAAAGTTTTTGAGGGTCTCAATTATTTATTTCAGAAGCCCTTTTTATACTCGAATTGTCAAGTCAAGTGCAAAGATTTTTTGAAAAAAACTTCTTCAGGAGACCTCCAGCCCAGAGATTTACGTGGGCGCCTGTTCAAAAGAGAAGCGATGGCATCCACATCCGATTGAGTAAC
>CALYAD010000018.1 GCA_944393415.1 uncultured Clostridia bacterium
GACTGGTATCCGTCATGGTAAGAGGCGACGTCGGAGCGGTCAAGGCGGCGACGGAAGCGGGAAGCGCGGCGGCGTCGAGACTTGGGGAGATAATCGCGGTACACGTTATTCCCCGTCCTCACGCGGACGTTGAGAAGATACTGCCTTCTCTGGACTGAAAAAAGCTTGACGTATGATTCTGAAATTTCCGGGACGGTCTTTTCCCGTAAGCGGTCAAGACCATCCCCGGAAGCTCAGGCTCTTTATATGTTCGCAACGCTTTTTGCGGTTTATGCGGAGAGCGTTGCGAGGATATAAAGAAACCGTATGCGCCGGATGTAAAAAACTTATATTTTCACATTTTTGTCCTGCGCGAAGCGAAAGAAAGGATACGTTGTTATGCTTATCGGAAAGATAATAGGAAGCGTGGTATCGACCCGCAAAAACGAAAAACTTGTCGGAAGCAAATTCATGATAGTTGAAATGTCTGCGGGAACGGGAGTCACGAAAAGAATGGTGGCGGTAGATAATGTTGGGGCTGGTATAGGAGAAACGGTGCTCGTCGCGACGGGAAGCGCGGCAAGGATAGGCTGCGGTCAGGAGGAAGCGCCGATAGACGCGGCGATAGTCGGAATAATCGACAGCGATATAGATCTATCTTTATATGACTGAAGAATGTGTTTTGGGTTCTTGAAGAACGAAAGGATATGTCACAAAAATGTCAGAGAAAACAGAGCTTGATGGACTTAAAAAGCTTCTTAAGGAGAAAGGGATAGTCGGAGCCGGAGGCGCGGGCTTTCCCACGTATGCCAAGCTGTCTGATAAAGCGGATACCGTAATAATGAACTGCGCGGAATGCGAGCCGCTGCTGAAGCTCCACCGACAGGTGCTTGAAAAATATACAAAGGATATACTCTCGGCGTTTGATCATGTGCTTGCGGCGGTGGGGGCGAAACATGGAATAATAGCCGTTAAAGAACATTATCTGAACGCGCTTGAGGCTCTTGAATATGAGCTTCCGGAGCATCCGGGACTCTCAGTATTCAGGCTTAAGCCGGTGTATCCCTCCGGAGATGAGCTGCTGCTGATAAAAGAGGTTACCGGGAGAACGGTGCAGCCGGGAGAGCTTCCGGTGTCCGTCGGTGTGATCGTATGCAATGTCGAGACGGTATATAACATTGGTCGGGCGTTATCCGGGGAGCCTGTTACTGACAAGTTTGTGACGGTAGCGGGCGAGGTCAAACACCCGTTTACGCTGAGAGTGCCGATAGGAACTGAAATAAACGAAATTATAACCGCCGCCGGCGGGGTAACGACCGACTCTCCGTCTTATATATCGGGTGGTCCGATGATGGGACGTCTTATAAATCCGAGAGAGCCGGTGACAAAGACTACAAACGCGATAATAGTGCTGCCGTCAGACCATCCGGTTGTAATGAACAAGAGGCGCAACCCGCAAATAAGTCTCAGGCGGGCAATGTCGGTGTGCTGTCAGTGCAGAAGCTGTACTGAGCTATGCTCAAGGCATGCGGCGGGATATCCGGTGGAACCGCATATGGTAATGAGGGTGCTCTCCAACGGCGGCAGGGGGGATATAACCGCGCTTGCGGGTTCGATGTTCTGCTCAGGGTGCGGGCTTTGCGAGGCTTATTCCTGTCCTCAGGACCTGTCGCCTCGCGCGCTGATAGATGAAATAAAAGCCGAGGCAAAGAGAAACGGCGTCAAGCCTCCGAAAGGCATGAAAACGGAGGAAGTGAAGGACGCGGACTTCAAGAAAGTCTCGGTTGACAGACTTACCTCCCGTCTCGCTCTTAAAAAATACGATGTTGCGGCCCCGCTTTCGGACGGTCTGCTTCAGACCGGATCGGTGAGAATATTGCTGTCGCAGCATATCGGAGCGCCGGCTAAAGCCGCAGTAAAAACGGGAGATTTTGTAAAGCGCGGAGATATCATTGCGTTATCCGATGAAAAAGAGCTCGGGGTTTGTATACACGCGTCAATTGACGGAGCGGTATCAGAGGTCGGGGATAAATATATAGTTATAAAAAAATGACAGCCGCATAAGAAAGGCGGAAAGGAACGGTCACGGAGATGAAAAAGGCTCTCGGAATGATAGAATTCAAAACGGTCGCGTCGGGTATAACCGCGACTGACCTTATGCTTAAGACTGCGGAGATCGAGGTGGTTCAGGCGGGACCTGTGTGCCCGGGGAAATATCTCGCGACCGTATCCGGAGATATCAGCGCGGTCAGGGCTGCGATCGAGGCGGCGGAAAATTACGCGCCTCAGATGCTTATCGATAAATTTCTGCTTGGCAATCCGCATGAGACGGTGCAGCCAGCTATCTGCGGTGCGCTGGAGGTGCATAAAAAAGGCGCGCTCGGTATAATCGAGACCTTCACCGCCGCGTCAGCCGTGGTAGCGGCTGACACCGCCGCTAAGACCGCGATTGTGGAGCTGATCGAGATAAGACTGGCGAAAGGAATGTGCGGTAAATCTTATGTACTGCTGACCGGAAGCGTTTCGGCGGTAACCGCGGCGATTGATAAGGCAAAGCAGGGGGTTGAGGACGGTCTGCTTCTCGACACATCGGTAATCGCCGGACCTGACGCCGGACTATGGAGCAGTATACTTTAAAAAAACAGAAAGACGGGGATATTATGAATGCTGGCTATCGAGCGCAGAAGAGAGATACTTGCGCGCATAGACGCGGAAGGAAAGGTGCTGGTTTCAGAGCTTGCAAAGGAGTTTTCCGTTACTGAGGAGACAATACGCAGGGATCTTGAAAGACTGGATAAAGAAGGACTTGCCTCAAAGACATACGGCGGAGCGGTTTCAAATCAGTTTACCGCCGATCTCCCTTATAAGGTGAGGATCGGGGTGAACGTAGAGGAAAAGCAGAGACTCTCGGAAAAGACGGCTGCTCTTATCCGTGACGGTGAGCGTATTATGCTTGACGCAAGCTCAACCGCTATCTACATCGTAAAAAAGCTTAAGGCAAAAAAGGATCTCACGGTTATAACCAATTCGGTGGAAATACTGCTGGAGCTCGCTGATAAGCCGGATTGGACGGTGCTTTCTACCGGAGGAAGGCTCAAAGAAGGGGCGCTTTCGCTTACCGGTTCATCAGCAGAAAAGATGATCGGAGCTTACCATGTGGACACGGCTATATGCTCCTGTAAAGGAGTGGACGCGGAGTTCGGGGTTACGGATTCAAATGAGGGCGACAGTCTTATAAAGCAGGCGATGTTTGCCGCGGCGGATCGGAGGATACTTGCTGCGGATAACGGTAAGCTGAATAAAAAGGCGTTTGTAAGGGTATGCGGACTTGCGGACGTGGACGTGCTTGTGACCGATTCCGCTCCGGATGAGAAATGGGAGGAAAAATGCCGGGGACTCGGTGTGGAAATAGTATACTGAAAAAGAGAACGGCAGTGGAGATGCCTGTTATCTGTTGATCCGGGGCTCGTTCGGTACTGCTGTTAAATATCAGGTAAAAACTCAATACCATAGAAGGGAATGGATATAATATATGAAAATACTTGTACTCAATGCGGGAAGCTCCTCACTGAAATACCAGCTTTTCAATATGGAGGCCGGCACGGTGTTAGCGAAAGGCACCTGCGAGCGAATAGGAGCTGGAGGAACGATAACACATAAAAAATCAGGGGATGAGCCGTTTTTTGAGGAGATAGATCTGCCGACGCACGCCGTCGCACTGGAAAGAGTGCTTGAGCTGCTGGATTCTCCGGAGCACGGCGTTATATCGGATATCGGCGATATAGACGCTGTAGGACACCGCGTCGCTCACGGGGGCGAAAAATGCAGGGAATCTACGAAAATAACCGAGAGCGTAATAAAATATCTTGAATCTATAGTTCCGATAAATCCTCTGCACGGTCCTCCGGCGATAGCCGGCATAAAGGCGTGCACAGAGCAGATACCCGGTACGCCTCAGGTAGCCGTTTTTGATACCTCATTTTACTCGGATATAGAGGATTTTCGTTATATTTATCCTATACCTTATGAATTCTATGAAAAGGACGGAATCCGTCGTTACGGATTTCACGGCACCTCGCACAGATATGTAAGCAGAGTGCTTGCCGATCGGCTCGGCAGACCTTTAGAGGAGCTGAGAATAATAACCTGTCATCTCGGAAACGGCTCGTCGATCACGGCTGTTGAAAACGGAAAGGCGATTGACACCTCAATGGGCTTTACGCCTCAGGAGGGAATTATAATGGGAACGCGTTCCGGAAGCATCGATCCTACCGTCGTTACATATCTGATGAAGCTCAAGGGTTATACTCCGGAGCAGATGGAGGATATACTTAATAAAAAGAGCGGGCTGTTAGGCGTTTCGGGAATTTCGAATGATTGCCGAAACCTGACGGAGGCTGCGGAAAAGGGCGATAAAAGAGCCGGGCTTGCGTTAAATATAATGACTAACGGAATTAAGCGTTATATCGGCGCGTATACGGCGGAGATGAACGGTCTGGATGCGTTGGTTTTTACCGCGGGAATAGGAGAAAATCAGTATAATATTCGGCGCGAGGTGTGCAGTAATATGAGCTGGCTCGGAATAGAGATAGATGAGGATAAAAACGAGAACTTCAAGCGCGGTGTACCGTTCGACATCAGTGCGGAGGGCGCTAAGGTAAGGACATGGATAATACCGACGGACGAGGAATACATGATAGCGCTCGATACAAAGAGACTGGCGTTCTGAAGAATACGGAAAGGCAGGGAAAAAGCATGGCACAAAACATTCCCGTAGCGGAGATAAGAAGGATTATTGAAAACATTATAAAGGGGATGGACGTCGGCAGAACACCGGACTACACCCCGCAGGAATACAAGGGCAGAAAGCTGATCGGTATTTTTTCCGATATGAACGAGGCGATTGACGCGGCGGAAAAGGGATACAGGGCGGTAAGAGACATGACGGTGGAGCAAAGGGAAAAAATCATTTCCGAGATACGCCGTCTTATACTTGCCGAAGCGGATAATATGGCAGAGTTAGGTGTATTTGAGACCGGGATGGGAAAGGTGGAGCATAAGCGTTTAAAGCATATACTCGTCGCTGAAAAGACCCCGGGGACGGAGGACATAACTTCGGTGGCGAAAACCGGGGACAATGGTCTGACGCTGATTGAAATGGCACCGTTCGGAGTGGTTGGGGCTATAACCCCGAGCACGAATCCTTCCGAGACGGTACTTTGCAATTCTATAGGTATGATCGCGGCGGGCAACGGAGTGGTATTCAATCCCCATCCCAACGCTATCTGTACCTCAAATTATGCGGTCGACCTTGTCAACAGAGCGTCCGCGGCGGCGGGAGGCCCCGAAGTGCTTGTTTGCTCGATGGTGAAGCCTACAATGGAAAGCGCGGCGATAATGCAGTCGCATCCTAAAATAAAGCTGCTTGTATGCACAGGCGGTCCGGGAGTGGTAAAGGCGGTGCTTTCCTCGGGAAAGAAGGCTATCGGAGCCGGAGCGGGCAATCCTCCTGTAATAGTGGACGATACCGCCGACATACGAAAAGCCGGCAAGGATATAATAGACGGCTGTACTTTCGACAACAATCTTCCGTGCATAGCCGAAAAAGAGGTATTTGCGTTCAGAAGCATCGCGGATGAGCTTATAAGTGAAATGCAGAGAAACGGGGCGTATCTGATTACAAGAGAGCAGGCGGAGCGGCTCATTCCGGTCGTCCTGAAGGAAAAGACCGATAAGAGCGGCAAAACCGTAAAAACGGTCAGTCGGGACTGCGTCGGAAGAGACGCGGACGTTTTGCTTTCGAAGATCGGTATAAATGTCGGTAAAGAAATAAGATGTATAATTTGCGAAACGGAATTTGAACATGATTTTGTCCAGCATGAGCTTATGATGCCGATACTTCCTATAGTGAGAGTCGATAACATTGAGGAAGCTATAGATCTTGCGGTCAAGGCGGAGCACGGAAACAGGCATACCGCGCATATGCATTCCAAAAACATAGACAATCTCTCGGCGTTTGCGCGTGCGGTGGAGACTACTATTTTCGTTAAAAACGCGCCGTCATATGCCGGAATAGGCTTCGGCGGGGAGGGTCATACAACGTTTACAATTGCCGGGCCTACCGGAGAGGGTATCACCTCGGCGAAAAGCTTTACCAGACAGAGAAGATGCGTAATGGCGGACAGCTTCAGAATTATATAAAATATGGTTATATGGGAAGGTCAGACGATATGAAATACAGCGAGGCGGAGATCAGAGAGCTGGTGGAGAAGGTCATAAGCAGCGTAAGCGTCACGGACGGCGGGATCCCCGTCGGAGTGTCAAACAGGCATATACACCTTACCCGCGAGCATGTGGATATACTTTTCGGAAGTGGCTACGAGCTTACAAAATTAAAGGACCTTTCACAGCCGGGACAGTTTGCCTGCAAGGAGCAGCTTACCATTGTAGGTCCGTCGATGAGGGCTATAGAGGGAGTAAGAGTACTTGGTCCGGAGAGGAAGCGTTCTCAGGTAGAGATATCGAGAACGGACAGTTTTTTGCTGAAGCTCAAGCCTCCGGTAAGGGAATCGGGAGATCTGAACGGTTCTGCGCCTGTAACGATCATAGGCCCGAAGGGAATAGTATCCCTTAAGGAGGGGTGCATAATAGCGAACCGCCATATTCACATGAGTACGGAGGAAGCTCGGCGATTTGGTGTGAGCGACGGAGACATTGTGGACGTGGAGCTTTACGGAGAGAGAAGGAGTCTGTTTTATGATGTCAGCATAAGAGTGAGCGACAGCTTCCGGCTTGAGATGCACATTGACACGGACGACGCTAACGCCGCCGGGGTGGGCAACGGCTTTATGGCCAAAATGATAAAGCAAAAGTAAAAAGAACCGCTGAACAATCTTGTTTGTTTGTTCAGCGGTTTTTTGCATTTTAACAAAAGTTTGGCTTATTTCTTCAACTCGAAGGAGGAGCAGTCGGTACACTGAACAACAGTGGGATTTACCTCATGGGATACTACCTCTATCTTGGAAAGAGAGCAGTAGTTCTCGCTTCCGCAGTGATGAGCGCACTGAGTCACAGTGCATCCGATCGACTTGTTGGCGTTGCAGCTGCTGCCGGTTTTGCAGCCGTTCTGGAATTCGTTCATTACAAAAGACCGTGCCTTTCTGATTTTTTGCTTTCCCTGATCTCGATTCATATTGGGAACGCAAATGATATTGTTTTCAAAACGGTCCGATTATATGCGTAATTTTATTTTTTTCATAAAATAACAGAAATGCGATTGTGAAATTTTCAGTGATAAGATAAGATTTTACTTGACAAATTTGAATATTTTTGATATAGTAATAGCATAAGGGTATAAGCCCGAAAATAAACTTATAAGGCATAATTCCAAATGGGATCATCGGTTGAGCATGATCCCGAAAGGAAGCCGGAAAGGTGCGGTCAAAAACATGAAAGTTGGAGTACAGCTATACACACTCAGAGACTACTGCAAGGATCTTAAAAGCTTTTCGGAGACGCTCGGTCGTGTCGCGGACATGGGATATACGACGGTTCAGGTCTCCGGTACGTGCGCATACGAGGCGGAATGGCTAAGAGACGAGTTAAAGAAGTACGGGCTTACCTGTAATCTGACTCATTATAACTATGACAGGATAGTCAACGACACGGACGCGGTGGTAAACGAGCATAAGATATTCGGATGTAAATATATAGGCGTCGGTTCTCTGCCCGGCATTTTTTCAAAGGAGCCGGATAAGGTGCCGGAATATTTTGCGGATTTCGTTAAAAAAGCTAAGCCGGCGGCAAAACGGATAGCGGAGCTTGGCTGTTACTTTATGTATCATAATCACGGCGTTGAATATACGAACAAGCAGGGAGATAAAAACTATATGCAGCTGCTTTCCGACGCGTTTACCCCGGAGGAGATGGGCTTTACTCTCGATACATACTGGGTAAAAGACGGAGGAAGCGATCCCGTGGAGGAAATAAAGCGTCTTTCCGGCAGACTTCCGTGCGTGCATTTCAAGGATATGGCGGTGGAGGCGGACGGCTCGCATCACTTTACATGGTGCGGTAACGGCATAATCGATTTCGCGTCTATCGGTCAGGCGCTGAAGGACGCGGGTACGGAGTACGCGTTTATTGAGCAGGACCAGACATTTTCCTGTGAGCCGGATCCGTTCAAATGTCTTGAAAAGAGCAAGAAATATCTTTCGGCTTTAGGCTTTGAATTTTAAATAACCGCCATAACCGGCGTTTAATACAATTTGATCGGATAAAAGCCTCGGACTGCGTCTTTGGCGTGCTGTGCAAAACGGCTAAGCCGCGCCGTTGGTTACCGGTCCGGCGTAAGAAAGGTATGGTCAGAATATGGATTCAGTATGGATAACGCCTGTTGACGTATTGGACAGAACCGCGGTCTACCGTTTTGAAAAGACGGTAAACGCAACAAAAAAAGCGGTTATTGAGCTGAATATCAGCGCGGATACAAGATATAGGTTTTATGTCAACGGAAGGTACGTATGCGAGGGCCCCTGCCAGAGCGACCATTTTTTCTGGAGATATGAGACAGTGAAGGTTCCCGCCTCACTGCTTAAGGATGGGGAGAATCTGCTGTCCTTTGAGGTGCTTTACATTAAAGACGAATGTTTTTATACACAGGTCAGGAAGGATAAGCCGGCGCTACTTGTTTTCGGTACGCTTGAAGACGGGGAAAGAAAAGAGGAGATTGTCACGTCTCCCGGGTGGAAATGCTTTGTAGAGAGAAGCAGATACTGTGTCAACAGATTCAGCTACATTTCAATGCCGCACACAGAGGAGCATACCTGCGAGCCGGATACACAAACCGAAACCGTGGCGTGCGCTGCGAATAATATCAAAAGCGGCAACCGTTCTCCGTACGGCGTGGACGATAAATATATTCTCGAAAAACGAGAGATCGCACTGTTAAAGCCGGGACGCCCTGCCGCTTTTACGGAGCTTAAAAGGACGGATACCTCGGCGGAGCTTGACGCGGGTGTTTATACTACCGCGTATCCGAAATTCGTATTCAGGGGGAAAAAGGGCGGAAAGATAAGATTCACATACGCGGAGTGCTACTGTCAGGGAGGAAAGGTGCGTAAAAAGGGACGCCGTGATCTTCCTAAGGGCGAGATTATCGGATTGTACGATGAGATTACATTTGACGGCAGAAAGCAGGAATTTACACCGTTTTACTGGAGAGCGTTCAGGTATGTTAAGGCGGAATTCCCTGAGGGAACGGAGTTTGAGGCGAAGAATCAGAAATACAGCCCGTATTTTTACCCGATAGAGGAAAAGGGATATATAAAAACCTCCGATAATACAAAAAATAAGCTATGGGAAGTCTCATTGAATACGCTCAGATGCTGCACTCACGAAAGCTTTGTCGACTGCCCTTATTACGAGCAGTGCCAGTATGACATGGACAGCGCGCTTGAAATGATGTTCATGTTCAGGGTAACAAATGATTATTCGATGAGCAGAAAGGCGGTCTATGATCTTGCGCGTTCACAGCAGCCGGACGGCATGCTGCTTGCCCATTATCCTGCGACAAAGCGTCAGGTGATACCGACTTTTTCACTGTACTGGATTCTGATGCTAAGAGATTATGTTACTTACAGCGGAGATCTTTCGGCGGCGAAGGAGCTGATGCCTGTCGCAGACGGAGTGCTTAACGCCTTTGACCTGCTTATAAACGAAAACGGACTTGTAGGGGCGACAAAATACTGGCATTATACCGACTGGGTTCCGGGCTGGGAAAGAGGTGTGCCGCCGCACGGAAGCGAAAATCCTCTTACTCTCAGCAGCATGATCTATTCCGCGGCTCTGGAGCAGGCGGCGAGCCTTGCGGAGGAGATCGGAAGGACAGGGCTTAGGGAGGAATATTTAAAGAGAAGGGAGGCGGTAAATAAAGCGGTAAACAGGTATTGCTACAATAAGGAGAAACGGTTTTATGAGGATGTTCCCGGTTTTGGCGGTTATTCGGAGCATACCGCGGTATGGGCGGTGCTTTGCGGCGCGGTTACGGGCAGTGCCGCGGAGGAGCTGATAGACCGCAGCTTTGCACTGGACGTTAACAGGGCGTCGTTTTCCTTCAATTTTTATACCTTCCGCGCGCTTGAAAAGGCGGGGAGATATAAACAGTACGCGGAGCGCCTTTTCACCGGCTGGTATAAGATGCTGAAGCTGGGCTGTACTACATGGTGCGAAAACCCCGATGATCCCAGAAGCGAATGTCATGCGTGGAGCGCGGCGCCTATATATGAATATTCCGCGATGTTTCTCGGTGTAAAGCCGGCGGCTACAGGCTTTAAGGAGGCGGTCGTGACTCCCGATCTCACGTTTGCCGACAGGGTGGACGGAGCGGTACCGACCCCGGAGGGAATAATAAAAATCCACTGGGTAAACCAAAAGGGCAGGCTGGAATTTTCACTGAAGCTTCCGAAGGGCGTCAATGCGCGGCTGAAGCTTCCGGGCAAAGACAGCGTGCCTGTCAGCGGAGAATACCGGTACTCGGGAAATGCTTTGACATGTGATAAATAAACGAGTGACCGCGCCGTAAATCACACAATAGTTATCTCTTGATTCCTCCTTGGCGGTAAGGGACTTTGCTTCTTAACGCCGTTTGGAGTAAGAAAGGAATGGTCGTAAATAATGGGAGAAATTTTTGAGGCGATAAAGGAAAATATTGAGTTAGTTCATATCATACTGTTCGCGCTCGGCATAATATTTTTAGTAGCTGAAATGTTTGAGCCGGGAGTCGGCGTGCTTGGCGCCATAGGCGCCGTGCTGATGATAATAGACGTTTTTGTGCTTGCCGAAAGCTTTGCTCAGGGACTCGTATTGTTCACATGCGTGATCTTTATTATCCTGCTGGCGGTACTTATCATGTTCATACTTGCCTCATACGGTATAGTTCCGAAAAAGCTTGTGCTCAAAGATACGCAGATAACGTCCGAGTCCTTCGCGGCTCCGCCGGATGTAAAAGAAGGAGAGGAGGGTATAACGGTGACGTATCTGCGGCCGGTAGGCAAAGCGGATTTCGGCGGCAAGGTATACGACGTCATCAGCGAGGGCGAATATATCGAGAAGGATAAGACGGTTGAGGTCGTGACGGTAAGCGGAAACAAAATAACGGTAAGAGAAAAATAAACCGGCAGGCAGCCGGAACAGAAATCAAACGAATTGATAAAGAAAGGAAGATCCGTGGGAGACCGGATCGTGGTCAGAATATGTTTGGATATTTTCTTGCGCTGGAGCCCAGTACGTTGATACCTATAGTCCTTATTACATTCCTTGTTATCCTGATTTTGGTTCTATTTTTCAGCTTTGTTCCGCTTAAGCTCTGGATAAGCGCGCTTGCGTCGAACGTGCACGTAAGCATATTTACGCTGATAGGCATGAAGCTTCGGCGTATTAAGCCAGAAAAAATCATAAACCCTCTTATTCAGAGTACAAAGGCCGGAATCAAAATACAGATAAACGATCTCGAGTCTCATTATCTTGCCGGAGGCAACGTCGACAAGGTGGTGAAATCACTTGTCGCGGCACAGAGAGCCGAGATACCGCTTAATTTTGAGCGAGCGACCGCGATAGATCTTGCGGGACGCGACGTTCTGGAGGCGGTTCAGATGAGCGTTAACCCTAAGGTTATAGAGACGCCGGTCGTGGCGGCGATCGCAAAGGACGGCATCGAGCTTCGCGCCAAGGCGAGAGTAACGGTAAGGGCAAATATCGACCGTCTGGTGGGCGGAGCCGGAGAAGCTACCGTAATCGCGCGAGTCGGAGAAGGCGTTGTAACAACGATAGGCTCGGCGGAAACGCATAAGGCGGTTCTTGAAAATCCGGATAGGATATCGAGAACGGTTTTAAGCAAAGGACTTGAGTCGGGAACGGCGTTTGAAATACTTTCAATAGATATTGCGGACGTCGATGTCGGACGTAACATCGGAGCCAATCTTCAGACAGAGCAGGCGGAGGCAGATAAGAGGATCGCGCAGGCAAAGGCCGAGGAACGAAAGGCTATGGCAATGGCAGCCGAGCAGGAAATGAAGGCAAAGGTTCAGGAAATGAAAGCAAAGGTCGTTGAGGCGGAGTCTGAGCTGCCTAAGGCTATGGCAGAGGCGTTCAGAACCGGGCGTCTCGGGATAATGGATTATTATAATATGCTTAATATTCAGGCTGACACTGACATGAGAAGGTCGATAGGTCAGTCGGAAGAAAAAAACGGTCCTTCCGAAATGTAACAGGGGTATAAGTTAATATCCTGACGCAAGGCATACAGGCGTTCAGCGGAGTGACATCTTTGTATTAATGATCATAGTGCCTGTTTTCAGCGGTCCGAGAAAGGTGTGGGTATCAAAATGAAAGATTCTGAATACGGTGAAGTAACAATCAGATACAACGGATGGACTACGCCCGAAAACGGAAGACCGGGGGGAATATTGCCGAAGATGCCGTCCGGTCATGACGGCGCGTCCTCGGTCAGCGTAAAAAACGAGCGAACTTTAGGGCAGCATGGGTTATCCGCAGAAGCTGAGCGCAAGTCAGGTCCCGAAACAAAAGGTCCGGCTGGCTCAAGACAAGAGGCTCGGGGCGGAAGCGAACTCAGCTTTGACCGGGAAGCGCTTATCAAGGGTATAAAAATGAGCGTTATTCTCGGGCAGCCGGTTTCAAGAAACCGGCTGAGAGCCGGCGGTAAGTACCGTGGTTAGCGTGAGTATAGTAGCAGCTCAGGCTAAAGATTTTACACCGTAATTTTTTATTTACCAATGACTGCTTTTTTGGCGATAGTGCACAAAAATCGAGTCTCTGATTGTACAAAAAGCGAAAAATTGCAGCCGAAAAATAAAATTCACACTATAGTAACAAAGAAAAAGATATTTTATGCTAAAATATAGACACGAAAATATTTTTAGTAAAGGAGATGTTCATTCAATGAAATTCAAACAAAAACTGGCGTTTCTGTTGATTTTCGCGATTGCCGTGGTGCCCTTGTTTGTCACAGGATGCGTCAACGGACCCAATGATGATATTCATACAATAGAGAACGCTAGTGAGCTTCCGCCATCCTTTAACGGCGAGCAGAAGAACTTGAATG
Organism: uncultured Clostridia bacterium; assembly: GCA_944393415.1. Taxonomy (GTDB): domain Bacteria; phylum Bacillota; class Clostridia; order Oscillospirales; family CAG-272; genus SIG673. Next base: position 13,100 of record CALYAD010000018.1, read on the forward strand.
GGTTAAGGTTTACCGTTCTAACCAAACAGGATAGATCCGCGACTCAGGCATTCAACGTGGTGGATCTCGTCGTAGAGGATAACCTCGGGGACTCTGCTATAGTCGCTGCCGTGTCGGAAAGAAACACTAGGTTACAAACCAATTTCAATGTCACAATCGAAAGGATCACTAATACCGACCCGAATACAGAAGCTTCCAATGCAATAATGAGGAGAGACGATTCCTATTCCGCCTTTATGCTTACTGTTCAGCAGTCGCTTAATCTTGCTTTGAATGGAGCTTTGGTCGATTTCTATAATGACGTTGACTATATCGATCTTGAGGCGGACTGGTGGGATTCGGCTATTATCAGCAACCTTCTGCTTTATGATGGCGCATACCTGGCTCTCGGAGACATCAACACGGTTGACGATGACTGTACATGGCTGGTGCTGTTCAATAAAAATCTGTACACTGAAGAGACCGGTAATCTTCCGACTGTTCTGTATGATGTTGTAAAATCAGGCGACAATCAGGTCGGAGGATGGACTCTTGAGTATCTGCAGAATCTCGCGTCCACATATTACAGACCCGATCCCAACAACGCAAATAAATACGACCCGGATTATGCGGGAACAGGTACATACAGTGTTTATCTGCAGGATGAGGTAGCGACGGTTCTTCTTCAGGCGTCAGGTAATACTCCCACTGTATTAGACGACAGAAGCGCCGCGGGAATCAGAGACAATATTTCGGGTAACGACGCGTTTTTCTCGGCGTTTGAAACGGTATATAATTTCATGGGCGGAAGCGATAAGGGACAGTGGCTTCTGAATATGAACGACGTTACCGCAAGCACTTCCGGTGAGGATATATGGGAAACTATAGCCAGAGGTACTTTTAAGGCAGACAGAACGATGTTTTATATATGCCATGCAGGGACGATAAATCTTGTTCGTGATATGGACTCCGAGTTCGGTATTCTTCCTATACCGAAGCTGAGCGATCAGCAGATGAATTACGGTAACACGATTCAGTATAACAACGCGAGCTGTTATGTGGTTCCGAGCCGCAGCTACAGCGACCCTGAGGCGGATGATAATGCTGCCTACGTTCTTGAGGCAATGGCGTATATGTCAAGCTCCGAATACGCAAACGCGGTAAGTCCTGACAATGATATATCGCTTAAGTATGCTTACCGCGAAACCGTTCTGAAAAGAAAGGCTACGCGTGACGACGAGTCTATGGAAATGCTTGATCTTATATTCGACAACAGAATATTCGACCTTGCGTGCGCACTTGATATTAACGGCATTAATGGAGTTATTATGACTAACGCAACAAGCACTTCGTCTCACAACTTCGCGTCGAGCTACGAAAGCTTACCTGACATGGAAACCGAGCTTATTAAGCTGTTTGAGAACCTATCCAGAAGATAGTGGCCGCATGATAAGTAGAGTTGGTATAATTTAGCTTTTATTCGGGAGACTGTTCTTAATGGAACAGCCTCCCGTTTTTTTATTAACATAAGTACTTTGTATATGTAACCCGCAAAAAAACATAGTTTTATTTGATTATTTAAATATTAGTTTTATTTTTTAAATTATTTTCGTGTTTTTTGAGTAGAAATTCCTTTTGCCCCTGAATTATGGTATAATTGTAATATATTGTTAACAAAAATCCGTAATAATTATAATAATAGTATATTATAATATACTATAATACTCATATAAAATAGAAAATATTATTGATATCTGATCCGGCGTCCCTACGTTAAGCCCGGTATAAGTTGAAAGGATTGATTTTATGCAGGCATATGAAGAATGGAGATCAAGAGAGCTTGAGGATAGCGATCTTACAAAAGAGCTTATAGATATAGAAGGCAATGAGAAAGAAATATTCGAACGTTTTCGCTGTGATCTTGAATTTGGCACCGGAGGACTGCGCGGTCTGATAGGCGCCGGAACCAACAGAATGAATATCTATACGGTAGGACGCACAACTCAGGGTCTTGCCAACTGTCTTATTTCCCGGAATAAAACAAAAAGAAAGCTTTCGGTGGCAATAGCGCACGACAGCAGAAACAAGGGAGAGCTTTTCACACGCAGGGCGGCGTCTGTTCTTGCGGCAAACGGTATAACAGTTTTTGTATATTCTGAGCTCGCGCCTACGCCGGCGCTTTCCTTTGCGGTCAGATATTACGGCTGCGACGCCGGGATTTGCTTGACCGCGAGTCATAATCCGGCGGCTTATAACGGATATAAGGTGTACGGCGATGACGGTTGCCAGCTTGGTCCGGCAATGGCGGATATAATATTGGAGGAGATCGGCAAGACCGATATATTTGACGGCGTCAAGACCATGGATTATGAAATGGCGGAAAAGCAGAGACTTATAATACCGATAAATGACGAGGTTTTTAACGCGTTTTTCGCAAGCGTGAAAAAGGAATCTCTGCTTTCCGACGATGTAAGAAGCGGAGATAAGCTCAGAATAGTGTATACTCCGCTCAACGGGGCCGGCAGACGTTCGGTTATGGCGGTTCTGTCAAGCGAAAGCTGCTATGATATCACTGTGGTAAAGGAACAGGAAATGCCGGACGGTAATTTTCCTACATGTCCTTATCCGAATCCCGAAAATCCGGAGGCAATAAAGCTTGCTTTGGAGTTGTGTAAAAAGACAGACGCCGATATCATGCTCGCGACGGATCCGGACTGCGACAGATGCCGCGCGGCGGCAAGAGACGGCGACGGATACACGGCTCTATCCGGAAATCAGACCGGAATACTTCTGCTCGATTATATTGCGGAAAGAAAAAAAGAACTCGGAATCCTTCCGAAGTCTCCGGTCGCCGTGACAACGATAGTATCCACCGCTATGGCGGACAGTATAGCTGAGTCTCACGGGATAGAGCTTCGCAGGGTTCTTACGGGATTTAAATATATCGGAGAGCAGATAGCGCTTCTGGAAGAAGAAGGAAACGCTGAGAGATATATTTTCGGCTTTGAGGAAAGCTGCGGATACCTTTCGGGCGGGTATGTAAGAGACAAGGACGGCGTGAACGCTTGTATGCTTGTGGCGGAGATGGCTCTGTATTATAAGAGAAAGGGAATGACGCTCATAGACGCTTTTAAGCAGCTTTGCCGCCGGTTCGGGTACTTCAAAGAAGATCTTATGAATTTTTCATATGAGGGTGCGGACGGCGCGGAAAAAATGAAGAATATAATCGGAAATCTGCGTAAAAATCCGCCTTCGTTTTTCGCGGGAAGCAAGGTGATAGGTATAACGGATTACCATAAAGAAGGGCTCAGAGAGGGAGAGTTTAACTCAGAGACCGGACTTCCGGATTCAAATGTACTGGAATACCGCACCGAAAACGGATGTAAGGTTATAGTAAGACCTTCCGGAACCGAGCCAAAAATGAAGGCATATCTTTCTGCTTCGGGTAAGACGGAGGAAGAGGCGTCGTCAAGGCTGAATGCACTGAAAAATGATATACCCTCTCTGGGGCTTTAATATAAGTTATCAGTGAATTTTTGAGGTAAAAGAGCGTGGCTCAGCGATATTATAGATAAGAGCTTGAACGCTTTTTCAGTATGAGAAAAAACGCTCAGGCAGACCCGTAAAAACGTCGCTTTGACGTATAATAGGAAGGGATGGTCATAGAAAATGGAAAGAGTGGCTGTAATAATGGCCGGCGGAAAAGGGGAACGGCTTTGGCCTATGAGCCGGCGCGGCTGTCCAAAGCAGTTCCTTTCGCTCTGCGGGGAACGGGACACACTGATCGAGTCAACCGTTAACCGTATGAAGGCTTTAACCGATATCGATAAAATATATATTGTTACAGGCAGGGATTACAAAGATATAACCGAAAGTCAGATACCCGAAATTCCGGAGGAAAATATTCTGTGCGAACCGATGGGTAAGAATACAACGGCATGTATAGGATATGCCTGCCAGATCGTTAAGAAAAAATACGGCGACGCAATAATGATGGTGGTTCCGTCCGATCATTTTATTAAGGATATCGGAGCTTTTGCCGCGGACATGGAAAAATGCTGCGATATAGCGGAAAGCCTTAATACGATAGTTACGTTGGGAATAAAGCCGACGCGTCCGGAGACCGGCTTTGGCTATATAAAGGTAAATAAAAACGCGCCGGTTGAGGGCAAAGAACTGGCGTGGAAAATGCTGAAATTCGTGGAAAAGCCGGAATACAAGGTGGCGAAGAGATATCTTGCCTCGGGCAGATATCTCTGGAATGCGGGAATGTTTGTTTTCCCGGTCAGCTACATGTTAAAATGCATAAAACGCTTTCATCCTCATAACGCCGCGTGTCTTACGACTATAGGAAAATGTATAGGTAAGCGAAACGAGGATCTGATAACATATCAGATGTTTGATAAGATGGAGCCGATCTCCATAGATTACTCGGTTATGGAGCATGTACGCGGAAGCGTAACTGTGGAATCACAGTTTGATTGGAACGATGTAGGTACTTGGGCGGCGATACCGGAGATACAGAAGGCGGACGAAAACGGCAACTATATTACCGGAAAGGTTGCCGCATATGAGAGCACCGGAAACATAATAGTTACCGAAGAGGGCAGATCTGTCGCCGCGCTCGGTGTAACGGATCTCGTTATTGTGGAATCCGGTAACGCGTTGCTTGTATGTCATAAAGATTACGCGCAGAAGCTTAGGGAAGCCACAAAGCAGCTTTCCGACAGCCCGGAGTTCTTATGAAAATAGTGTTTGACGCTAATCCTATATGTCAGGACAGACTGACGGGAATAGGTATACTTGAGAGTGAAATCTGCCGGGAGCTTATTAAACAGCATCCGGAGAACTCATATGTTTTCAACTATTTTTCGCTTACCGATAAGAACGGTAAAAAACAAAGAATGAGCAGGTACATATCGGAAAATACGCGGCTCAGGACTTTCCCGTTGCTGTCATCCGGTATATATAAGCTCTTGTACGGATTTATTCCCTTACCTTACCGTGGTCTGTTCGGTAAAGGAGATATAACACACTTCTTTAATTTTCTGATACCGCCGGGGGTAAAGGGTAAAAAGGTCTGTACCATACATGATTTCGCTTTTATACGCTACCCGGAGACGGTAACGCTTCGTACAAGAAAAATGCTGCAGTATCAGCTCGGAAAGACAATTAAAAGAGCCGATCTGATATTTGTCAACTCACGTTTTACTGAAAAAGAACTGAAAGAGCTGTACGGGGCTCAGGACAAAAAAGTACGGGTTGTCTACGCGGGCGTAGACAGAGCGCTTTTCAGACGCAGAGCGTATGACGGGGAAAGTCGTAAAATACTTGACAAATACGGTCTGGAAGATAAAAATTATTTTCTTTACCTCGGTACCATAGAGCCGAGAAAGAACCTTGAACGGCTTGTGATCGGATACGCGAGAGCCGCGGAAAAGCTGGAAAGGTGCGGAAAGGACGTGCCCGCGCTCGCGCTTACCGGAAAGCTCGGTTGGTATTACGATAAAATACTTGAGAGGATAAAGACAGAAGGAGTCGAAAAAAGAATCAGACTGCTCGGTTACGTGCCGGACAGTGAGAAACCTCTCCTTTACTCAAGATCAAGGGCATTTGTTTTTCCGTCTCTTTACGAGGGCTTCGGAATGCCGGTCATAGAGGCTATGGCGTGCGGAGCGCCGGTGCTGACCTCGGATGCCGCTTCGCTTCCTGAAATATCGGGAGAAAACGCGATACTATGCGACCCGCTTTCCGAATATTCCATAGCAAAAGGGCTGTATCGTCTTGCTACGGAGCCGGAGCTTTGCGAGAGGCTGTCGAGAGATGGAGAAGAGTGGTCAAAACGGTATACATGGGAGGAATCCGCAAAAAACACATATGACGCATATAAGAGTCTCTTTGAAGAGCAGTAAAGCCATATATCATATATATTGCATATCCGCGCCATACCGGACCCGCCACACTGCTTGCGGGCTGTTTAATAAAGCTGTTTGAAGGACGAAAGGAACGCTCATTGTATATGGCTGAAAAAAATACATGTAAACCTTTAGGAAAAGAGCCGCACGCCTTCCGTATGCTTCACGCCGCCAAGTGGTACTGGCCTATGGTTGGAGGAATAGAAACGGCGGCGTCGGATATAACAGGCGCCGTACAGGGAAAAGCGGACGTAAACATTCTTGTGTGCTCCGTGTCCGGCAGTGAAAACGGAATAACTGAAGGAGGAGTTCCCATAAAAAGGGTTCCTACACTCTGTAATCTGTGTTCAACTCCGATCTCTATCAGATATCTTACGGAATTCAGGAGGATGTCTAAACACGCCGATATAATTCAGATACACGCTCCGTTTCCGCTGTCGGATCTCGCGCTTTTTCTGTGTAAAAGAAAACGTACGGCGAAGGTGGCGGTATGGTGGCACAGCGATGTGGTAAAGCAGAAAAAAATGATGTTTTTCTACCGACCGCTGATGAAAAGCATGCTTAGGCGCGCCGACGCGATATTTGTAGCCGGGGAGGCGATAGCGAAGAATTCGGAATATCTCGGCGTTTACGCGGATAAAATCAAAGTAATACCGTTTGGAATAGACCTTGAAAAATACAAAGATGTTAAGTATACAAATTATCTGACTGACAAGCTTACCGATAAAAATAGCGTAAAGCTGCTCTTTGTAGGAAGGCTGGTTTATTATAAAGGCGTTGAGGTGCTTTTGCGGTCGATAAAAAAGACAAAAAACACTGAGCTTTTTATAATCGGTACCGGCGAGCTTGACAAGCCTCTAAAGACAATGTCAAAAGAGCTTGGACTGGAAGCGAGAGTGCATTTTCTCGGCAGAGTAGGCGAGGATGAGCTTCACGGCGCGTTTTATGACTGCGATATATTCGTGCTGCCGTCGGTCAGCCGCTCGGAATGCTTTGGACTTGTACAGCTTGAGGCAATGGCTTTCGGAAATCCGGTAATAAACACATCCTTGCCTACCGCAGTACCTGAGGTAAGTATAAACGGGGAGACCGGGATAACGGTTCCTCCGGGAGATTCCTTTGCTCTCGCGGAGGCGATAGAACGTCTTGCGGAAAACCGTGAGCTCAGGGAAAATTACGGAGCGGCGGCGAAAGCGCGCTGTGAAAAATATTTTAACTTAAAAAAAATGCAGGAAACTTTATACATCGAGTATAGAAAGCTCCTTTCTTTAAAAGAGGAGACGTGAAATAAGAAAAGCAATTGAATTCATTAAATAAAAATTATCACGCCCAGGAAAACCGATCCGGAGTAAAAGAAATATTCATAATAATGAAAGGTCTTTACCATCATGCAAAATCAGAACGTGGATAACAAACGCGCGCTAACGGTCAGAAGGACCGGTCAAAGGGACGGATTTATCCAGACGATAAAAGAGATAATAGATTACAGGGAAATGATAAAGGCCTTTGTAAGAAGAGATCTCAGAGGCAGATATAAAGGATCGTTTCTGGGCTTTTTATGGACTTTTTTAAACCCGCTTCTGCAGCTGTGTGTGTACAGTATAGTTTTTTCAACTATACTTAGGGCGGGTATAGATAAATACTATCTTTTTCTGTTCGTCGCGTTGATACCCTGGATATTTTTCTCGGCGTCGGTGACGGGAGGCGCCACGTCAATCATTTCGCAAAAGGAAATGGTAAAGAAGATATATTTTCCCAGAGAGGTTCTTCCTATTTCCGTTGTAACGACTAATTTCGTGAATATGCTGCTTTGCTTTATAGTAATATTTATCGTTATAATAATCTCCGGGACGCCGCTTAACCCGATAGCGCTGCTGTGTCTTATACCGGTATGGATAGTTGAATATATACTTGCGCTTGGCATGGCTTTCCTGACATCGGCGGTAACCGTTTATATGAGAGATATGGAGCATATACTCGGTATTGTCGTTATGGCGTGGCAATATCTTACCCCGGTGTTATACAGCTATGATATAATTCCGGATAAATACAGGTTTTTATTTAATTTAAATCCAATGACACATGTCATAAACGCATACAGAACGATCCTTTATTATCATGAGGTGCCGGATCTGTCAACCTTGCTTTCGGCGCTGGTAATGGGAATATTGGTGCTGATTATGGGACTCTTTGTCTTTTCAAAGCTCAAAAAACGTTTCGCGGAGGAGCTTTGATCGGACGCGAAAGGAAAAAAGCGTATAAATGGAGAGTGTGAACAGAGACCGGGAGGAATATTCGGTCGAGATAGAAAATGTACATAAGCACTATCGTGTCTACAAGGACAAGGGGATGGAGCTTAAGGAAAAGCTGCTTTTCAGAAGAAGAAACAGCTACACAGAGCATAAGGTGCTCAGAGGCGTTACTATCAGAATAAAACGGGGAGAGGCGGTAGGCTTTGTAGGGCATAACGGGTGCGGTAAAAGCACGCTTCTGAAAATGATAAGCCGCATTATCTATCCCGACAGCGGTACGATCACAACAAGGGGCAGAATATCCGGACTTATAGAGCTCGGAGCCGGATTTCATCCTGATATGACGGGAAGGGAAAATATATATACCAACGCCGCAATATACGGGCTTTCAAAAAAGGAGATAGACGCGAGACTGGAGAATATAATAGATTTTTCCGGTATCAGGAACGCCATAGACACGCCGGTGAGAACTTACTCATCCGGAATGTATATGCGTCTGGGATTTGCGGTGGCAATAAATGTGGATGCCGAAATACTGCTTATAGATGAAATACTCGCGGTTGGCGACGGAGAGTTTCAGGCGAAATGTCTTAACGAGCTCCGAACCTTCAAGGAACGGGGAAAAACCATCATAATAGTAAGTCATGCCTTGGGTCAGATAGAGGAGCTTTGCGATAAAAGCTATTGGATAAAGGACGGACTCGTCCGAATGGAGGGCCCGCCAAAAGAGGTTCATTCTGTTTATCTGAGTGACAGACAGGAGAATATTTAAATGACCGGGGTAAAAAACAGGCTTATTGGCGCATTGAAATTCGGTTCTGTTGGAAACGGAACGGCTTCGCAGGCATTTGTGCTTTGGACAGCGGTGCTGATATGGAATCATTTTGTTCTCAGCGGCGTTATGGTCGTGTTAATGGCGGTGATCGCGTGGGCAAAAAAGGAATTCAGGACCGCGATACTGGAGGACAAAGCGTTTCTGACATTGCATATTGCCGTTACCGCTGTTTCTGTGATAAGCTCGCTTATTTCCGGAAACATTATCGGAATAGCTATAAGCGCGGGAGTATTTTTTGTTCTATCTATCTTTTCCTGCCTAAGAGGGATAATGACGGGGGAGAGCTTTGAAAAGTTTACGGTATTTGTGTGTTTAGGCAGCGTTATTGCTTTCATCGCGGCTTTGGTTCAGAAGTTTCTGATCTACAGAAATGATTTGTACCGTCCGACAGCTGGTGCCTTCAACGCCAATTATTATGGGGCGCTGATCGTGATGGCGGCGGTGCTCGCGGGGGTAAAACTGTTTGACAAAATTCCGACAGAAGAGAAGCACCCGTGGTACCGTCCGACGAAATTTTTCTATGCTTTTACTCTTTTGATAAACTGTGCGGCCCTGCTTCTGAGCGAGAGCCGATCATCTCTTCTGGCGTTTATGGCATGTGCCGGGGTCTATCTTCTTTTGACAAAGCGTTATCTTATATGCGCTGTTTGCGCGATACTTGGCGGAGGCGTTTGGCTTATAGGATGGTTTTATCCCGAGGTCTTTTCCTGGACAAATTCGCTTTCATTTATATTTACCGAGAGAGTAGAAATATGGGAGTGTGCGATAAGATCCTTTGCGGGTTCGATAGGATCGATCCTTATAGGGCGCGGGCCAATGACATATTATATGGTTTGGGAGAGAGAGGGATTATTTGGCGCAAATCACGCGCATAATATAGTTATTGATTCGCTTCTTAATGTGGGTGTCATAGGTACGTTGCTTTATGCTGCTATTATTCTGTATATGCTCCGGATGGCGTTTAAGGCGAGAGAGCATGGGAATAAGCTTTCCTTTATTCTGATAATTATTTTTATTGCGGAAGTCGCGGTACAGGGAATAGCGGACGTTACTATTATGTGGCATCAGAGCGCGGCGTTTTTTCTTACGGTGGTCGCTTACGGCAACGTGTCGTATAACAGTAAATGAATATACATATAAAGCTGTCTGACTGAAGACAGCTTTTTTATTGACAAAGTATTGACTTATTGATTTATGACAGTTTTTTGTTTGTGAAAAGTACATAAAAAGAACTATATTGATTTGTGAATAATTCACAATCATTAGCTTTGTTGTATATTTTATATAAAAAATATCGGTAAAATTTTAAATGCCAACAGCGAAAAATACAAATAAACTGTTGACAAAAATATATTTGTAATATATAATTATTATGTTATATATTATGATAGCGTAATACGGCGCATAAAAATCTGATACCCGGGTAGAAAGGAATATTCATATTTATGAAATCAAAGATTCTGACGTTAATTTCGGCAGTCTTTTTACTTATTATCGCGGGAACGCTTTTATCCTGTGATAATAATGATGTCAGGACCGCGGATAATTATGAGGTAAAGGTGGTTCTGAGAGCGCATGACGGATTGACGATTAATTCCGAAGCCGTCCTGAATGTGAAAGCTGGATCAAGCGCGGAGTTTGAAGTAGAGATCAGCGATGATTACATATATCTCGGAAATAACGCGAATGCTGACTATAACGAAAGAAAAGGGACGCTAAGGATCAACCGTGTGCTGTATCCCACGACGATCGATCTTATACTTGTAAAGAAATCCGAGCTGTTGCATCTCAATCTTTTGAAAAATGAAAACAGCAGCGTCATGACTATAACCGACGGAGAGGAATGGATGACAGAACCCGGAGAGGTAACGGTATACGCTCAGGGCTTTGGGGGCATAGTTTTTACGGGCTGGTCGTTAGACGGATTTCTGAGTGAAGGCGGCAGACTGATATCGACAGATCCCACATATACCTTCTATATGGATAAAAATCTTGATCTGTACGCCAATTTTGAAAACCTTTCCGAATATACGATAGTATACCACGCCAACGGAGGAACGGTAGCGGCGACCGGTGAGGATACGTATACCTTTACCGACGATTTTAAAAGCATGTTTCCGTGTCAGCAGACGCTCGAATCCAACGACACCTTCATTAGGGACGGATATGTGGCGGTCGGCTACAGTACCGAGCCGGTAAGCTACGAGGAATATTCGACGGTTAACGATATACCCGGTTTTTCCAACATGGGAGGCGTCTGTGAGGTAGGAGACAGCGGAAGGCTTGACTTATATGTGGTATGGGCAAAGGCGTCGCCGGAAAGCGATTTCATATTCAACAACGGAACGATTACAGGATATAGGGGTTCCGACCGGATAGTGGTAATACCTGATAAAATAAACGGAATGAATGTAACGAGAATAGCGTCCAATGTTTTCACATCCGATATGATAACAAAGGTCGTTATTCCCAAAACGGTGCTTACGATCGATACTCAGGCGTTTAACCGCTGTACAAATCTGGGCGAGGTAGTTTTCTTTGACTCGCTTGAATCGGTTACCGACTCAAGCTTTTCCACATGTTCGAAGCTTTCTACAATAGTCCTTAACGCCTCGAGGCTGCCGAAATATTCCGGTACTGCGGAGGGCTCCTTCTGCATCAAGTACGAACTTGTTCGTACGCTCAGAGACAGCAAGAAGATAGTGGTGGTATCGGGGTCATCTACACTTAACGGACTGGATTCGGATGTCATGGAGGAGAATTTCCCCGGATATTCCGTGATAAATTATGGTACAAACGCGGCTAATCAGTCGGTATTCTTCCTTGATGTTATTTCCAATTATGTAACTGAGGGAGACCTGATAATACACGCTCCTGAGTTTACGGCGTCGGGACCGATGGGAAATAATGTTATAGCTCCGAAGATGTTCAGAGGAAACGAGCAGTGCTACGATATCTTCCGGGAAGTCGATATGACCAATTATACGGGATTTTTTGACTCATACAATAAATTTATAAACGGGGATCCCTCGGACTCTTCTCTGACACCTGCTAAGAATCTTTCCGGTAAGCCTTATCAGCTCGAATCCACCGGTATGAACAAATACGGCGATCTTATGAACAGTCGTCCGGGACCGACGAGACCTTCCTTTGGTGCCGCTAACGTGAATTTCAACTATAATATCCTCGGATATGCAAATCTTAACAGAGTAAATCGGCAGATAACGGCCAAGGGCGGCGCGCTATTGATGAGCTTCGGTACCTTTGATAAAAGCAGAATGAATCCGAGCAAGGCGACTCAGGCTGAATACGACCGTTTCACACAGGACTGTGCAAATAAGCTTGATTATCCGGTAATATCAAACGTCGGGACATATATTATGGAGCATGAGTATTTTTACGATTCGGAATGGCATTGCTCTGATGAGGGAGCGGCGATCAGAACCTCAAATCTTACTATAGATATAAGAAAATATCTTGAAAGTGTGGGAAACTGACACAGGCTTTAAACTACGTAATATTTCTCACATTATGCGAAAGGAAACGATATCGCAATGGAAAATCTTGTAATATTCACCTCTCCCGTGTTTTTTATCCTGCTGCTTGCGGTAATACTTCTGCATACCTCATGCGCGGTTGTCAGAAAGCTATGCACAGGAAAAGAGGAAAAAGGAGAAAGAATAGTAAATATTCTTTCTGTGGTAACAATGGTGATACATATAGCGCTGTTTATCGGTTTTATATATCTCAGAGTCTCAGGAAAAACAAACGCCGTCTCACCGGAGGAATTGCTTTTTGTCCTGATAATAAGCTCGACGATAGCGTTGACCGCAAGCAACGTCGGAAAGAAAGGGGAATAGAATAGTATGGTATTCAACTCTCTGATATTTCTGATATTTTATCCGATCGTTTTGCTGCTTTACAGAATAATACCGCTGAAATGGAGATGGGTAATGCTTCTGATCGCGAGCTATTATTTTTACGCGGGATGGCAGCCGGATCTTATATATCTTATATGGTTTTCAACTTTACTATCCTATTTATGCGCGATCGGAATAGAAAAAGCCGAAAAGAAAAATGTAAAAAAGTTTCTTTTGGTGGTCGCTCTTGTGGCAAGCTTTGCGGTTCTGCTTTTTTACAAGTACTTCAATTTCCTATCGGAAAACGTCGTAAGCCTGCTGAACCTGATAGGCTTTAGTGTGCCGGATTTTTCACTGAATCTGATTCTTCCGGTCGGAATATCATTTTATACATTCCAGACGCTGTCGTACGTAATCGATGTGTACAGGGGAAGTATAAAGGCGGAAAGACATCTCGGATATTACGCTTTGTTTGTTTCATTTTTCCCTCAGCTCGTGGCGGGACCAATCGAGAGACCGGAAAATCTGCTTCCGCAGCTGAAAAAGAAAAATCCGTTCACAGCTTACGATACCGCTGTGGGACTGAAAATGATGATGGTCGGTTTTTTCAAAAAGATCGTGGTCGCCGACCAGATATCAAAATATGTTGACGCCGTATATAATAACGCAACCACGATCAACGGCGATCTTGTCAACGGTTTTACGGTTGCTTTGGCTACGGTGCTGTTCGCGGTTCAGATATACTGTGATTTTTCGGGATATACGGATATAGCTATAGGGTGTTCGCGAATTATGGGAATCAAGCTGATGCAGAACTTCAATAATCCCTATACCGCAACCACGATCAAGGATTTTTGGCGAAGATGGCATATATCGCTTACCTCATGGTTTACGGATTACATATATATCCCGCTCGGCGGCTCTCGCTGCTCAAAGGCAAGACACTATGCCAATATTTTTATAGTTTTCCTTGTATCTGGAATCTGGCACGGAGCCGCGTGGACATATATTCTATGGGGCGTGATACATGGTGTGTATCAGATAATCGGAAACATTACCTCAAAGCCACGTTCAAAGCTATGGGCAAAGCTTGGGGTGAATGAAAAAGGCTACTTTTTCATGTGGGGGCGCAGGATCATAACCTTTATTTTAGTTTGTCTTGCGTGGATGGCGTTCCGGGCAAATTCGCTCTCAGATCTCGGAATGCTGTATAAAACGCTGTTTACAGGGTGGAGCGGAATCAGCATAAGCGCGTCGATGGACGCTATAGGGATGACATTCCTTTCAGCTATGACGGCGCTGTTCTCCATCTTCGCGATAAATCAGCTCGATAAACAGATATGCCTTAAGACGGAGGAGCTTCACAGAGAACGCGGACTTAAGCTCGAGAGAGCTAACGCGTATGTATATCTCTGCTGGACCATTGCCGCCGCGTGGCTGATACTTCTCAGCAACAATGTCGCAAGCTCGTTCATCTATTTCCAATTCTGACGACCGAACGCTTTAATGTAAGGTCTGACGCAATTTCAGAAAGGATCAGTCTGATAGTATGTTCTTGAATTACAGACGGTCGGCTTTAAAGTATATCCTTGCGTGGATATTCACGCTTGGAATTTACCATTTTATATTTAAAAGAGCCGTTACCGAAGATACAAATAAGGCCTGCGGAGGCGAACCTATAAAAAAGCCCGATGTGATTTATGTTATCTTATATATAGTTACGCTGGGTGTTTACGGCGTTGTGTACGATCTAAAGCTTATCCGCAAGTGGAATGCCTTTCTTACGGAAAAAGGAGTATACTGCCCGATAAGCGAAAAAAAATATTTTGCGATGGCGGTGCTTCCGTTTGTAAGGGTGATCGCGATACCGGGATTTGTAAAGACCGTTAACCTCGTATGCAGGATATACAGCGACTTGCAGTTTGCCTCTGACGAGGAGGGGGAATATTATGTCCGTACAGTCTCAAAAATCAGAGAGGACGCGGAGGAAAAACGGCTGGCGTCGGAGGAAGCAAATGTCGCCGGAATGCCGATAGTCGAGGAATATGACTTTGAAAACGACAGGCGCAGAGTTTATAAGCCGGAAACGAAGGAGACGGTGGTCGAAGTAATCACCGAAGAGAGCGCCGCCTCTGAAACTAAGCTCCCCGAGCCGTCTTTGCCCGAGGAGCCGGCAGAGCCGGAGGAGGATCCGGAATCCTTCTACAGAAACCGTAAATGGTTTGTAAGGGTGTTTGCCGCTATGCTCGCGGTTTTCATGATTCCGATACTGACGGTATTCGTTACGGTATTTTGTCTGCCGGCGGTCTATGACGACACCTTTGTCGGCGAGCTTGGTGAAAAATACGAGCGTTTGTGCTCTATAGACGAGCCGAAAGTGGTGGTTATCGGAGGAAGCTCCGTCGCATTCGGACTTGATTCTGCCATGATGGAGGAGCAGCTCGGAATGAAGGTCGTCAATTTCGGACTGTATGCCAATCTCGGAACAAAGCTGATGATGGATCTTTCAAAGGCGAATATAAATGAGGGCGATATAATAATACTTGCACCGGAAATGAATTCACAGACTCTTTCGCTGTATTTTAATTCCGAGACTACCATGCAGGCGCTTGACGGAAACCTGAAAATGCTTTTAAATATAGGAAGCGATAATTATGAGTCGCTCGTAGGGGCGTCTTGGAAATTCGCAAACGACAAGCTGTATTATCTTATCACCGGTACGCGGCCTGAAAATGAAGGAGCGTATAAAAAGGAGAATTTTAACGAGTACGGAGATAATATTTACGATCGGCCGTACAACGTCATGACTGAAAATCAGAATACCATAACGCTTGATTTCCGTACTAATTATGTCGATTCCATAGATTCGGAATACGAGCAGTATATAGAGTACGTTAATGAATACGTACAGTATGCAGAAAAACGCGGCGCGTCGGTATATTTCAGCTTTCCTCCCATGAACGAGGCGGCTATGTCCGATAAAAACACTTATGATCAGATAAGCTCATTCTACAGGAATTTATCTACCTCACTTGACTGTAGGGTGATAAGCAATGTTAACGACTACATAATGGACGAGGGATATTTCTTTGATTCGGAATTTCATCTCAATAACGCCGGAGTTATAGTAAGGACAGTTAAGCTTATCGACGATATAAAGCGAGAGCTTGGACGGAACGATATCACCATGGACGCGCTTGAGCTTCCGGAGCCTCCCGGATATAAGCCAAGCGATGCGGTTGAGGGAGACGAGGAAAATCTATACTTTGTGCTCGAGCAGGTAGAAGGTCTTGGCGGAACGGTTTATTGGGAGGTAGTCGGTCTCAACGATGCCGGAAAAGAACAGACCTCGCTTAAGATACCGAACAATGTCGACGGCATACCGGTAAGATCGATAGGTGAGAGCGCGTTTGCCGGCAGTATGCTTACCGAGCTTACTCTCGGAGACAATATCAACTCTATAAGCGGACGGGCGTTCAACGGTGCCGCCTCACTGATAAGCGTCATATTGCCGGACGGTAAACGGGCAACCGATATTTCGGTGCCGAACAGCATGTCGGAAGCGCTGATGACAGAGGGCTGTAACCCGGAACTGAAGTTTTACGTTGACGAGCCGTTCTATACCGGATTTGTCTCGGATTATTTCTGGGGCGATTACGGAGCGATGATCGCAATAAAATAATAGAAATACGGGCTGACTCACTGTTATTTCGGAAGCAAAAAGAATTAAGGGAACTTCTTATGGAAAGTTCCCTTTAAATTTTTCAAGAAATATTAAATTAAATCAGAGTAAGCGGCTGCAACGCGTCGTCTACGACTTCTCCAAACTTCAGCGTAGTGCCGGTACGTGAGCCTGTGAACCCAAACCATTTCGGAAAAGTTTTGGGAAGATAAGTCAGGAAAATACCGCAAAGCTTATAGGCGGCTTTTAACGTAATCTATCTGTTTTTCAATGGAAGAAATGGACGGTCCTCCCTCGGATATTCTGCGGCTGACACAGTTTTCAAGATCAACGGCGTCGTAGACGTCCTCCGAAAACAAAGGAGAGAAGCTTTGATAATCCGAAAGCGGCAGTGTTTCAAGCAGCTGTCCGTCGGCGATGCACTTTGCGACAATCTGTCCGGAGAGCTTATAGGCGGAGCGGAAGGGAAGTCCCTTCCTGACAAGATAGTCGGCGAGATCGGTTGCGTTTATAAAGCCGGCGGAAGCGGCCTTTTTCATGTTGTCTGCCCGGACCTTCATGGTTTTAATCATGGGAGTCATAACAGAGAGACAAAGCCTTACGGTATCACAGGCGTCAAAAATACTTTCCTTGTCCTCCTGCATATCCTTGTTATAGGCGAGCGGAAGACCCTTGAGCGTTGTCAGAAGCGCCATAAGATCACCGTATACCCGCCCTGTTTTTCCGCGTATCAGCTCCGCCATATCGGGGTTTTTTTTCTGAGGCATTATGGACGAGCCGGTAGTGTACGAGTCGGAAAGCTCAATAAAGCCGAACTCCCAGCTTGACCAGAGTATCAGCTCCTCCGAAAAACGGGATAGGTGCATCATAAGCATCGAGCAGTCGGACAAAAACTCAACACAGAAATCGCGGTCTGACACGCCGTCTATGCTGTTCTGACAAACGGACGTAAATCCAAGCCTTTCAGCTTCAAAAGCCCGGTCGGTTGCGTAAGTGGTGCCGGCAAGCGCGCAGCTTCCTATAGGAGATACGTTGATTCGCCGAAGTGATTCGGTAAAACGCTCCGTGTCTCTGAGAAGCATCATGGAATAGGCGAGCAGATGGTGTGCAAATACTATCGGCTGGGCGCGCTGAAGATGCGTGTATCCCGGGAGGATTACGGTTTTATTTTCTCTGGCCTTTTCGGTAATCACCGTGATAAGCTCTTTTAACATATGGATGATCTCGTTTACCGTATCACGCAGGTACATGCGGGTATCAAGCGCCACCTGGTCGTTCCGGCTCCGCGCGGTATGCAGCTTTTTGCCGACGTCTCCGAGTCGCTTAGTGAGCTCCTGTTCAACGAACATATGGATATCCTCGCAGCTCATGTCTATATCAAGAGCTCCGGAATCTATATCCTTTAGGATACTTTCAAGTCCGTCGATCAGCGTATCGGCTTCGGTTTCACTGATAATACCGGTACGCCCCAGCATTGCGGCATGCGCCATACTTCCCCTTATGTCCTGACGGTACATCCTGCTGTCAAACGAAATAGAGGAATTGAAATCGTCCGCTAACTTATCTGTTTCTCCGGCGGTTCTCCCCGCCCACATTTTTGCCATGTTTATGTCCATTCCTTTCTTTATGGCTTAGCGTTTTGTGCGTTTCCGGATTTACGGCGCACAAGCAACAGTAAAATAATTGTTATTTATTAAGTCTTCGGGATTTTTAAAAATATGCGGTACCGTTTTCCGCGGTACCGCGTTAAATGATGTGTTTATCTTCAAAGCCTTTGATTTTCAGGAAAAAATCGAAATGGCTTCCTTTAAACATTACTGATATTGCTTTCCGTTTTTGGCGTTGACGATTGCCTGAACCTTAATCGGCAGACCGTAGAGGTTGATAAATCCGGCGCTGTCCTTCTGGTCGTAATCGCTTTCTCCGAAGGTAGCGATCTCCTCGCTGTAAAGAGAGTAGGGACTCCAGACTCCGGCGTTTATCATATTGCCCTTGTAGAGTTTAAGACGCACCCTGCCTGTAACGTTCTCCTGGGTCTTATCTACAAAAGCGCTGAGCGCCTCGCGCAGCGGTGTAAACCACTGACCGTTGTACACAAGCTCGGCAAAGGTAATGGAGAGCTTCTGTTTTTCGTGCATAGTCATCTTATCAAGGCAGATGCTTTCCAGAACCGAATGGGCCTTATAGAGGATAGTTCCGCCGGGGGTTTCGTAAACGCCGCGGCACTTCATTCCGACAAGGCGGTTTTCCACAATGTCGAGTATGCCGATACCGTTTTGACCGCCGATCTTGTTAAGAGAAAGAATGATATCTTTGGCGCTCATTTTTTTGCCGTCGAGAGCTACCGGAATACCTTTTTCAAACTCAAGCTCGACATAGGTAGGAGCATCGGGAGCGGATAAAGGAGATACCCCCATTTCAAGGAATCCGGGCTTTTCATACATAGGCTCGTTTCCGGTGTCCTCAAGGTCAAGACCCTCGTGGGAGAGATGCCAGAGGTTCTTGTCTTTGGAATAGTTGGTCTCACGGTTTATCTTGAGCGGAACGTTGTGCGCCTCCGCGTAATCTATCTCCTCGTCGCGTGATTTGATTGACCATTCGCGCCAAGGGGCGATTATGGGCATATTCGGAGCGAAATGCTTTATCGCAAGCTCGAAGCGGACCTGATCGTTGCCCTTTCCGGTACAGCCGTGGCAGATAGCGTCGGCGTTTTCCTTAAGCGCTATTTCCACCAGTCCCTTTGCGATACAAGGACGCGCATGGCTTGTTCCGAGCAGGTATTCCTCGTATACGGCTCCTGCCTTCATTGTAGGGATTATGTATTCGTTTACATATTCGTCGGTGAGATCGAGAACGTACAGTTTCGATGCGCCGGTTTTGAGCGCCTTTTCTTCGAGACCGTCAAGCTCGTCTGCCTGACCGACGTTTCCGGATACCGCGATAACCTCGCAGTTGTTATAGTTTTCCTTGAGCCACGGTATTATGATCGAGGTGTCAAGACCGCCGGAATATGCGAGCACTACTTTTTTGATATTTTCCTTGTTCATTGTATGCTTCTCCTGTTTATATTTGTTTGTATTCACTTTATATGCATATATTATACACCATCAAGCTTTGTTTGTCAATAGGAAAAACAATATTTCTCAAAAAAATAATAAAACTGTAGATATGAAGTATATATAAGCACGGATGATATGTGTTCTTGTTCAATATTATATATTTCCGCAGTGCCTGATGAATAAAATTGTTGTATATTTATTCATGCGGTGTGTAATATTACATTACTATTGATTTACGAAAAATTATATGTTATAATAGAAACGAAAATAATCCGATTATTATTTACAGAAAAGTTTAGCCAAGCTTTTTCATAAGCGTAAAACACTTTTTATGTCTGTTTAAGTCGCCGGCGACAGAAAGGGGATACCAATATGAAATACCTTGAAACTTTCAGACTGCCGTCTGAAGCTGAGGAAATGGAATACATATTTTCATTTCCGTATCAGCTTGAAATGTCCTGCTTTTCCGATAACGTGTACCCATTTAAGGTTTTTACGCGCAGGATATGCGATAAACTGTTATTTGAGCCTATAACGATTTTTTCCGGAGGAAATGGTTCCGGGAAGTCTACTTTGCTGAATATAATCTCGGAAAAGCTCAAAGTACAGAGAAGCGCTCCGTTTAACAATACGCCATATTATACTGATTTTCTTGAGCTGTGTAAATTTGAAAGCTTTCGGGATGAACGGATTCCGAAGGGCAGCCGTATAATAACCAGCGACGACGTGTTCGACTATCTCCTGAATATCCGCAGTATAAACGAAGGTGTGGACAGAAAACGCAGCGATTTGTTCAGAGAATATTTTGAAACAAAGGATAGGCTTCATCAAAACATGAAAACCCTTGACGATTATGAGGAGTTTAAGCGCATCCATGAGACAAAGCGCAATACTACAAATAAATATGTGGTAAAGCGTCTGGGTATAAAGAATTTCAGCGGAAAATCCAACGGCGAGAGCGCGTATCTGTTCTTTACAAATGCGATAAAGGAAAACGCTCTGTATCTGCTCGACGAGCCGGAAAACAGTCTTTCTCCGGTGCTCCAGGATAAGCTCGCTTCATTTATCGAGGACTCGGTCAGGTTTTACGGCTGCCAGTTCATCATATCGACTCATTCGCCGTTCATGCTTGCGCTTAAAGGAGCGAAAATATATGATCTCGACTCCGAGAAGGTGGAGGCAAAGGATTGGACCGAGCTGGAAAATATCAGATTCTGCCATGATTTTTTTGCAAAGCATTCCGATAAATTCAGTGACTGAGCGCTTCCTCACCGTGAGTATGCGGAGCGGTACGCGGCGGGACTTTTGCCGCAGGCTGACCGGAACCGTTTCGCAAAATAGCTCGCGCTTTCAAAGCCACACATCCGGCCTATCTTCTCAACAGGGTCGGAGGTGTATCTAAGAAAACGCTTTGCTTTGGCTATTCTGATTCTGTTCAGCTCGTCCATTACGCTGATACCGCGCTTTTTCATATAGTATCTGCATACCGAATAACGCGTCATGCCGACGTGCCGGGCAATCTCATCAAGCGTGACCGGGCTTGAATAATGGCTTTCGAGGTAATGACGTATAAGCACATCCGGTGAATCCGGCGGGGGAAGAAGCGCTGAAAAAAGCTCGGTAACATAAGAGTAGCCGGCAGAAGAGCGGGACAGCACGGTGCTGTCCCCGTTGGAGAATTTCTCAAGCGCGTCGTTTTCGGAGTTGAGAAAATCCGGGACGTTAAAGCGCAGATAGCGCGGAACGGATAGAAAATCCAGAGCGCGTTCTTCCATTGAAAAGGTGAACCAAGCGGTGTGAAGCTCTTCCCCTTCATAGCTGTGGGGAATTCCGCGGCGGATAAAAACGCCTTCATCGGCTGTAAGGGTAAAAGAGTTTCCGTCAACGGTGAAGCTGCCGCAGCCGTGTTTTACCCAGATGAACTCGTGATAATTAATTCCTGCCGGATGGTTTATCGGTCTCTGATCCGGAGACTGCCCGACGGTGTTTAGGACAAAAGGGAGGACTGAAAAGGCCTCCTTATTTATTTCAGCGAACATAAGACAATATTATTATACTCCCTGCAATATATTCGGATTGACAAACGCGCTGCCATGCAATATAATTATAACATAGATTCGGGAAAAAGTAAAGGTTTGACCGGATTTTAATCAGTAATATTTTATTTTTGTACCGAAATTTATGAAAGGAAAGGCATGTTATGCAAAAGATAAGACTTGGACTGATAGGCTGCGGCGGGCGCGCCGGAAGTCATATGAACTCGTTTCTCCAGATGGACGATGTGGAGGTGCTCGCGGTAGCGGATCCAATAGAGGACCGCAGAAACGCGGCGGCAAAAAAATTCGGATGCAGCCGTATTTATAAGAATCATACGGAGCTCTACGAAAAGGAAAGCGCCGATACCCTTGACGCGGT
The DNA here is from genome assembly GCA_944393415.1 of uncultured Clostridia bacterium. Classification (GTDB taxonomy): domain Bacteria; phylum Bacillota; class Clostridia; order Oscillospirales; family CAG-272; genus SIG673. Next base: position 35,097 of record CALYAD010000018.1, read on the forward strand.
GATAATAGCGGTCGAGCCGACGGCGCACACGGATATCGAGGAAAAGGCGATTGAAAAGGGGCTGCATTTTATAATCGAGAAACCGATGACGCTGGATCTGGATCAGGCGGAAAGGATAGCCGCCGGAGTAAAGGAAAAGAATCTGATAACGTCGGTTGGCTTTCAGGACAGATATCTCGACCTTATGGAGATCATCAAAGACGAACTGCCTAAGCACAAAAAGGGCGGACTGGTTTACGGAGCCTGGATAGGAGGTATTCCCGGCGTTTGGTGGTGGCAGAAAAAATCCACCTGCGGCGGTCAGCTTGTTGAGCAGAATATACATCTGCTTGACGGACTTCGCTGGCTTTACGGCGAGGCGCTGTCCGTATACGCCACCGCGTCAACCGGAATGATACGCCCGGGTGTGGACGCGTCGCCGGAATATGATACGGATGATCACTCGACCGCGGTTATCCGTTTCAAGGACAACGTGACCGCCACGCTTGTGAGCGGTTGCTATTCAAAAAACGTCAGACCGAGGTGCGGACTTTACATAGCTCTTGATGATATGGTGCTTGATTACCGTCTGCGAAATAATCTTATAATAACCACAGCAGAGGGAAGCAAGGATATACCGCGCGGGGTGGATCAGACTTTTCTGCTTGACCGCGCGTTTATAGACGCGCTGAAGACAGGGGATAGGAGTCTTATCCGTTCAGACTATGCGGACGCGCTGAAATCACTGAAGCTCGGATTTGCCGCTAACCGTTCTATGGAAACAGGACAGGTAATATATTTTAACGAAAGTAACTGAATTTATGAAAGGAAGAAATATTATGAGACTTTGTGTACCGATACCGTGCTTTTTCGGTAAAATGGATTTTGCCGAGGCAATAAAGCTGGTGGGAAAGCTGGGCTTTGACGCCGCGGAAACGTATAACTGGAAGGGGCTTGACCTTGACGCGGTGCGCTCGGCGTGCGAGGAGAGCGGAGTAGAGCTCATCAGCATGTGTACGACGGAATTCAGAATGACAGACCCGGCGTACCGCAAGGATTGGCTCGCGGGACTTAAGGAGAGCTGCGCGGCGGCAAATAAGGTCGGCGCTAAAAAGCTGATAACACAGGTAGGAAACGACACCGGCGCACCGGCGGCGGAGCAGCACGCGGCGATAGCAGAAACACTGAAGCAGGCGCGCCCGATACTCGAGGACAGCGGAGTTACTATTATGATAGAGCCGCTCAATACTTATGTCAATCATCCGGGATACTACCTGTGGTCGTCGATAGAGGGCTTTGAAATAATCAGAGAGGTGGATCATCCGCTTGTAAAGGTGGTGTATGATATTTACCATCAGCAAGTTATGGAAGGTAATATAATCCCGAACGTGACCAAGAATCTGGACTGCATAGCCCACCTCCACAGCGCGGGACACCCCGGAAGAAACGAGCTTTGGTTCGGTGAGAACGATTATAAAGTTATTTTTGACGCGATAGACAAAGCGGGCTACAAAGGCTGCTGCGGTCTTGAATACCGTCCGCTGCTCGATCCTGTTGAAAGCCTGAAAAAGGCAAAAGAGCTTTACGGAAATTAACCCGGGAAATATTTAAGGGGTCTGAGTCAAATGCACTTTGGATTTATTCAGAAACCATTTTTGATAAAAAGGTTTCTGAAGCTTCCCAAAAACTTTTATAAAAGGGAATTTAGCTTTGCTGCGTTTCCGTACTTATCCATAATTCAGCGGAACGCTGAGATCGCAGGCGCAGAACACCCTTTCTGAAGACTTACGTCTTTTCCGGAGAGATTTTAGGAAGATGGGGCTGTCGCAATAAGAGCCCCCAAAGAGCAAAAAAGCGGTTGATCTTTACCGAAAGGTATTGAACAACCGCTTGCTTTGTTGTATAATTGAATTACCAAAAACAAAATACAAGAAAGCAAGGATA
>CALYAD010000019.1 GCA_944393415.1 uncultured Clostridia bacterium
GTTACTCAATCGGATGTGGATGCCATCGCTTCTCTTTTGAACAGGCGCCCACGTAAATCTCTGGGCTGGAGGTCTCCTGAAGAAGTTTTTTTCAAAAAATCTTTGCACTTGACTTGACAATTCGAGGTAAAAACCGAGACCTTCACTCGGGACGGCAAGGCATTTCAGAATATTATAAAAGCGGAGGACGCCCCGGCGTATATCTCCTCTATGGCGTTCTCCGGCTACAGACAGGTTGATCTGCTCGCCGCGAACCGCTCGCTTGGGCTTTTGATATCTGAAAAAGGAAAAACACGATTTACCGGCACTCTCGCCGGCGCGGAAAAAACGGTTCCGTCTCTGTCGCAGGACAAAAAGAAAAATTATATACTTGTTCCGGGCGAGGACGGAGGGTTTCTCACAAAACTCGGGATAGCCTCGGAAAACGGAGTAATACACGATAAAAAGCAGGCAAAATACCGCCAGATAAATAAATTCCTTGAGCAGATAGAGGCGGTGAGCGACCGCCTTCCGAAAAGCGGGGTTATCCGTATATGTGACCTTTGCTGCGGGAAAAGCTATCTTACATTTGCCGTTTACTGGTATTTCACCTATCGTCTCGGACGAATGACCGAGATGTACGGCGTTGATCTTAAAAAGGATGTAATAGATTACTGCTCTGCACTGGCGGAAAAGCTCGGCTGGGACGGTATGCGTTTTGAGACCGGAGACGTCAGCCGTTTTTCACCGCCAAAAAAACCGCACCTTGTCATTTCACTGCACGCCTGCGACGTCGCTACCGACTATGTTTTAGCGGGAGCGGTCAGGAGCGGCGCGGAGATAATACTCTGCACTCCCTGCTGTCAGCACGAGCTAAACTCACAGCTTAACTGCCCGGAGCTTGCGTTTATAACGGAGCACTCGATGCTTAAACAGAAGCTCGCGGCGGCCGCGACCGACGCGCTGCGAGCGAAGATGCTGGAAATATACGGCTATAGGGTCACGGTATGCGAGCTGATCGATCCCGAGGAAACCCCTAAAAATCTGCTTATTCGGGCAGTAAAAAGCCACGGGAAATGGGATGGATCGTCATACGGATGGACTTCGGGCGGAGAACAGGAGCTTTGTGAGGAATATAAAGCTGCATGCCGACTGCTCGGCGTTACCCCTACGCTTTCAAAGCTGCTTATGATATAATAATTCAGGGAACTTTTTGAAAAAAAGTTCCCTGAAACCCTCAAAAACTTTTCTGGAGGAGAGGAGTAATCGGATTTGTGCTGGCTCCGTCTCCGACTTCTCCATACTTCAGCGGAGCGCCGCGATGTCACAGCGTAGCTTTGAGCTTACAAAAAGCCGGAGGCGGAGATGAAACACCTTTCCAGAGAAGTTTTAGGAAGTTTGAAAAAAGCGTTTGATATTGGAGTTCATTATGTCAAATATGATTATAAATAACCTTCTTGAATTCATAAATAATACGCCGACGGTTTTCCACTGCGCCGAAAATATTGTCCGCAAACTCAGCGACGCGGGCTTTACCGAAAGGCTCCCGGGAGAAGGAGCGCTTGAGACTGGAGGCAAATATTACACTGTTTTCGGGGATTGTGCTGTAATAGCGTATCAAATACCGGAAAACGGGAAAATAACGACGCTGAGAGTCGCCGCGGCGCATGGAGACTCGCCGTGCTTTAAGCTGAAGCCGACACCGGAGATAAGCGCAAACGGACTCACCGTGCTTTCAACCGAGAAATACGGCTCTATGATATATTCCGGCTGGCTTGACCGTCCGCTCGGTATCGCCGGACGGGTAATGACGCGAAACGGAGACGGGGTAAAAAGCACCGTAGTCCGGTTAAGCGGGACAGCCCTGATTCCAAACGTTTCTATACACCAGAACAGGAATATAAACTCCGGGTTTGAATATAACGCAAGCACGGATCTGAAGGCGCTCTGGTCAGGCGGCGGGAAACCGCTTTATGAGCGCATTGCCTCCGCCGCGAATGTAAAAAAAGAGGATATTCTTGATTTTGACCTCTTTTTATACAATCCTGAACCTGCTATTGTCTGGGGCGAACAGAGAGAGTTCGTATCCGCTCCGAGGCTCGACGATCTGCAGTGCGTATACGCGGCTGTTTGCGGATTCCTTGAATCCGGTAAAAGCGATCATCTGAAAATTCTCTGTATTTTTGATAATGAGGAAACCGGCTCCGCCTCCGCGGCGGGAGCGGACAGCCCGATCCTTGCCGAAACGGTACGTGAAATATCAGATAGGTTTTCGGTTAATTTCCTTTCGCTCGCCCAGAGAGGAAGACTTCTCAGCGCCGATAACGCCCACGCGCTCCATCCAAATCGCCCCGAGCTTTCAGACGCTGCCGACAGACCGATTCTTAACGGCGGGGTCGTAATAAAGTACAACTCATCCCAGCGGTATATAACGAACGCGGCAGGCGCTTCCGAGCTAAGACTGCTTTGCGAGCGTTCCGGGGTGAAATACCAGCTCTTTACTAACCGTTCCGATATGCCGGGCGGATCAACTCTCGGTTCGCTCTCCTCGACTCAGCTTCCGCTTACCGGAGTCGATGTAGGCATAGCGCAGCTTGCAATGCATTCCTGCTTCGAGACCGCCGGCGCGGAGGATACCGAGCAAATGCTAAAGCTGATAAGAGCCTTTTATCAAATTTGAGAACTGCTATGGTTTCTGAGAAAATAATTCAGGGAACTTTTTGAAAAAAGTTCCCTGAGACCCTCAAAAACTTTTCCGGAAGGCATATATTATTTAATCAGTCTAAGCGGGTTATTTCATCTCCGCCTCCGACTTTTTGTAAGCTCAGAGAAACGCAACGCACATCACGGCGCTCCGCTGAGGTATGGAGAAGTCGGAGACGACGATGTAACCTAACTTCGGGGTTTAAACAAACATGAAAAATTTTCGTAAGAAAATTTATGCGTGAAACCGACTGAGCACTGACTTGATCTAATATAACTTTCACGCTAAGCCGCTTACCCAATTCCAATTATATATTCCTACCAGAGAAATTTTTGGAAGGTTTCAGGAATACTTTTTATAATAAGGGAAAATAAGAAAAAAAGGGGAACTTTTTTCAAAAAGTTCCCTGAATTATTTATTTACTTGCATTCATACCAGCTTTTCCCGGTATGAAGCTCGACTGTCAGAGGAACAGTGAGCGAGACGACGTTCTCCATCTCACGCTTCAGTATTTCGGAGGCACGCTGAGCGCAGTCAAGCGCGGACTCCACGATCAGCTCGTCGTGGATCTGAAGGATGAGCCTTGCGTCAATCCCCTCTTTTTTCAGCGCGTCTCTCACGTTTATCATAGCCAGCTTTATGATATCGGCGGACGAACCCTGTATGGGGCTGTTCATCGCCACACGTTCTCCGAACGCGCGCAGCACAGCCTTCGACGAAGTAAGCTCGGGAACGTATCTTCGGCGTCCGAATATCGTTTCGACGTAGCCGAGCTTTTTCGCTGCCTCGACCGCGGCGTGAAGATATTCCGCTATCCCGGTATACTTTGCGAAATAGCTCTCTATATATTTTCCCGCCTCCTTACGGCTCACCCCGATATCCCCCGCAAGCGAAAAATCGCCGATCCCGTATACTATCCCGAAATTGACCGCCTTTGCGCGTTTTCTCATTTCCGGGGTAACAAGCTCAGCGGGAACCCCGAAAACCTGGGAGGCTGTCACCGTATGGATATCCTCACCGTTTTTAAACGCTTCCGTCATCACCGGATCGCGCGCAATATGGGCGAGAAGCCGCAGCTCTATCTGTGAATAGTCCGCGTCGATAAGGCAATGCTTTCCGTCGGAGGCTATGAAAAAGCGCCTCATTTCGCGCCCAAGCTCGCTCCTTACCGGGATGTTCTGTAAATTAGGCTCGACCGAGGACAGTCTTCCGGTCACAGCCGTAGTCTGGCTGAACGTGGTATGCACCCGTCCGCTTTGGTCGGCGGCGCGGAGCAGCCCCTCGGCATAGGTTGAGCGCAGCTTTGCCACCTCGCGGTACTCAAGTATCTCCCGCACTATCGGATGCTTTTCCCTGAGCTTTTCAAGCACCTCGGCGTTAGTGGAATAACCTGTCTTGGTCTTTTTACCGGCAGGAAGCTTAAGCTCGTCAAAGAGCACCTCTCCGAGCTGTTTGGGTGAGTTGACGTTGAATTCCTTCCCGGCAAGCAAATAGATCCTTGAGACATAGTCCTGCTCGGTATCTTTAAGTCTGACAAGAAACTCCTTTAGCGCCGGAACGTCGAGCTTAAAGCCGCAAAGCTCCATATCGGCAAGCACCGAGGCAAGCGGCAGCTCGATATCACGGTAAAGCTTCATCTGTCCGCTCTCCTCCAGCTTCTCTGAAAATATTTCACTCAGGCGATATATTGACAAGGCGTCCCGCGCCGTATCCTCAAGCCCCGATGCCGTCCATCCGCTTCCGAGGAAAATATCGCAAAGCTCTCCGAGCCGATACCCGCTCCGCGACGGGTTTATAACATAGGCTGCGAGCATAACGTCGTCCTCACAGGCGATATCGCGCCCGGAGTCCGCAAGCTCATGCCGCATACGCTTGTAATCGTGTACGATGAGCCGTATTCCCGATCTGTCAAGCGCCGAAGCCAGCTCACGCGTTGTATCGTATTTTATTTCATAAACGGTTTTCCCGTCCGAAAGACACGCCTTTTCCCCGTCATACGCAAATCCGTACTTTCCGTCCGCAAGCCCCGAAACACCGGAAAGCCCGATGCTTTTTATCTCCGCGCTTCCGCAAGCGTTATTTACAGCAGTACCGTTCTTACCGCCGCCCTCCAGTCCGAGACGCTTTATAACGGATGTGAACTCCAGCTCGGACAGCAGCTTAAAGAGCGCCTCACGGTCTGTCCCCGGAGTTCTCAGCTCCTCCAGCTTAACCCCCAAAGGCGCGTTACGCTCTATCGTAGCGAGTTTTTTGGATAAGCGGGCAAGCTTTTCTCCGTCCGTCAGCTTAAGAAGCGCCGCCTTGCCGAGCCCCGCCTTATCGAGGTTCTCGTATACACGGTCGATATTCCCGAATTCGGAAATAAGCTTAAGCGCGGTCTTTTCCCCGATACCCGGAACGCCCGGGATATTGTCAGAGCTGTCTCCCATAAGCGCTTTGACGTCAACGAAGCTTTCCGGCTCTACCCCGTACTTTTCAAAAAAGCGGTCGCGGTCGTAAAGAACCGTTTCCGTGTTGGTGGCAAGCAGTACCGAAGCGTTTTTCCCGATGAGCTGCAGCGAGTCCCTGTCTCCGGTCAGAATATAGCTGAGCACGCCGCTTTCCTCCGCCATGCGTGAAACCGTACCGAGGATATCGTCCGCCTCGTACCCCTCAAGCTCCAGCACCTTAAGCCCAAGCGCCCGCGAAAGACGCTTTGAATAAGGAAGCTGAACGGCAAGCTCCTCCGGCATCTTCTTTCTCCCCGCCTTATAGTCCGGATACTCCTTGTGACGGAAGGTCGGCGCCGGCAGATCAAACGCTATCGCCGCGTATTCCGGCTCAAGCTCGGAAAGCTGCTTCCAAAGTATGCTCAGCATCCCGTAAAGAGCGTTTGTCTGTAACCCCGAGCTGTTAGTAAGCGGTCTGACTCCGTAAAACGCGCGGTTCAGAATACTGTTTCCGTCTATGATAAGCAGCTTTTCCATCTTTTCCATCTGTGGCTTCCTTTCGGTTTCAATAAGGGGCTAAGCCCCGTCATTCAACGTTTTCAGCGGCGCCCGCCGCCTAAGAGGCGGGGGACATCTTAATTTAGTTATAAGGATTAACTTCTTTAGTTTTTTACGATTTACCTTGTTTAATACCAATACCGGGAAAAAACAAACGTCCTGTACCTCTAACTCAGGGAAATAGCCGGGTCGGCCTTCGTGTCTGACGTTAAACCGCCGCTTCGGGAGAGGGATCAGGCTTGTTTTCCCCCGGCGCGGGCATGCGGATGATCTTTCGGGGACATTTCTCGGCACATTTCCCGCACCCGACGCATTTGTCATAGTCTATTGACGCGAGGAAGCCGTTTACCGTTATGGCGCCGTGCTCACAGCTCTTTTCGCATATGCGGCAGCCTATACAGCCGACGTCGCAGTATGTCCGGGTCACCGCCCCCTTTTCTACTGAGCTGCACCCTACCCAGACATTACTGTCATACGGGATAAGCCTGATTATGTTCTTAGGACAGGTGGAAACGCATACTCCGCAGCCGCGGCACTTCAGATAGTCCACCTCGGCGACTCCGTCCCTGATTGAAATCGCGCCGAACGGACATCTTGACGCGCAGGACCCAAGTCCTATACAGCCGTTAGGACAAAGCTTATCGCCTCCTCCGAGCTGCATTGCCGCGCGGCAATCGGCTATACCCTCATATATATACTTCTTTTTAGCGAGAGCGGGGGTGCCGCAGCACATTACCTGAGCGCGCATCCGCACGGTTTTTTCCGCCTTTACGCCAAGAAACGAGGCTATGGCGTCGGCGGTCTCAGCGCCGCCGACGGTACACGCCCCGGGCTTTGCCCTGCCTGCCGAAATAGCCTCGGCAAGCGCGGCGCAGCCGGAGTATCCGCAGCCGCCGCAGTTAGCGCCCGGAAGCATGGCGGTTATTTTCTCTGCCTTTTCATCTACCGGAACGGCAAACGCCTTTGAGGCGGCGGCGAGTAAAAGCCCTATGACCGCTCCGAGCGCGGCAAACGACAGCGTCGCGATCAGAATATTCATATAATCCATATAAATCACCCATGCCGCCAATGGCGGCTCAAAATCCGCTTTGCGCGGCTTAAATCTTCCTGAAATTTCTCCGGAATAAGCGTTTGGTTGGTTTCATATCAGGCGGGAAAGCGTGAAAGTTAAGTCAGATCAAGTCAGCGTCCGGCCGGATTTGCGCTGTCCCTTTAAGAAAAGTTTTTGGGAAGTTTCAGAAACCCTTTTTTAAAAAAGGGTATCTGAAGAAAAGCTACGCTATTCTCATCCCCGAAAATCCCATAAACGCCATTGCGATAAGTCCGGCGGTCAGAAGCGCGATAGGCATCCCTTTAAAGGGCTTCGGAGGGGAGGCGAGTCTGAGCCTTGCGCGCACTCCGGCAAATATCACAATCGCCATGGTAAAGCCCAGCGCCGCGGAAAATCCGAACGCCACGGACTCGGCAAAATTGTATCCGTTCTGGATATTGGTCAGGGCGGCGCCGAGAACCGCGCAGTTTGTGGTAATAAGCGGAAGAAAAATGCCGAGCGAGCTGTAAAGCGCGGGGACAAATTTCTTTAAAAACATTTCAATGAACTGCACAAGACCCGCGATGACAAGTATAAACGCTATGGTTTTAAGGTATTGAAGCCCGAAAGGAAGAAGCAAATACTCGTATACCGTCCAGGTCGCCGCCGAGGAGACGGTCATTACGAAAGTCACCGCCATTCCCATTCCAAGCGCGGTATCAGGCTTTTCGGATACCCCGAGAAAGGGGCAGCAGCCATAGAACCTTGCGAATATGAAATTTTCTATAAATATCGCGGAGAACATCAGAAGAAATATTTCTTTCATACTTACAGGCTTTCCTTTCTTATAGCGGATCAGCGTTTTCGGCCTTTACGGTCAGAAGCCGCGGCAAGAGCGGCGTAAGGTCACGGTTTACCCCGCTGTTTTCCCACAGCCGCTTTGTTTAATTCGGTTCATTCGGTTCTTATCTCTTTCTTGACCTTAAATAATTCACTCCGGCCATCAGACAGGCAAGCGTTATGAACGCGCCCGCGGGCATAATAAACAGCTGAGCGGGCTGATAAGCGTCCCCGAAGAGCGGAACGCCGAAAAAAGTTCCCGCTCCGATAATCTCCCTGACCGTACCCAGCAGAGCCAGCGCGAGGGTAAATCCAAGCCCGATGGATATACCGTCGATAAGAGACGGCAGGGGTTTGTTCTTTGAAGCGAACGCCTCCGCGCGAGCAAGAATTATGCAGTTTACGACGATCAGCGAAATAAACACTCCGAGAGATTCGTCAAGCGACGGAAGATACGCCTTCATGAGCATTTCGACCGCCGTGACAAAGCCGGAAATAATAACTATGTAAGAGGCGATACGGACCTGCTTCGGGATGATGTTCCGCAGCAGGGAAATAAAAAGGTTTGAAAACGCGAGCACCGCGGTAGTGGCGAGTCCCATACCCAGAGCGTTGGTTACCGACGTGGTTGTGGCGAGCGTCGGACACATGCCCAGCACTAACACAAACGTCGGATTATTGTCGATTATCCCGCTCTTCATCTGCGTCAGCAGGCGTTTGAAACCGTTATTTGCTTTTTCCATTCTTATGACCATTCCTTTCTGATTCCGGACGATCACAGCTCCGGAAAAGAGTTTTTTCCCCAAAAGCTTTTCCAAAAGGGATAGCGTGAAACCGGCCGGACGCTCATCTGACTTACTTTCACGCTATACCGCCTGATGAAAAAACTTTTCCCGAATAAGCTTCAGGAGCCAAGCATGAAAAATATATTACATTCGCGTCAGAACGCAGACGGCTTCACTCTTAAATTTTTTTGCAGAGCAAAACACGAAAATTTTTCAAATTCTGTTTAGCCGCACGGCGGCATGTGGTATTAAGATGATTTAACCTGACGCGCGGCCGTACGCCTCCAGCGCCGCGTCGACGCCCTCGCTGACGGCTCTCGAGGTATATGTCGCGCCGCTTACGTCGTCTATTCCCTCTCCGCCCTCGTAAAACCCGATAAATTTATCCAGATGCTCATTCCCAAGCGCCTTATCACCGATGCCCACCGTCTCGCTGTGACTCAGCACAGACACTCCGCACACCCTGCCGTCCTTATCGATACCCACAATAAGCTTTACCTCTCCCTTAAAGCCGACCGGACTGACCTCGGCGTAATAGCCTATCAGCTCCTCTCCGTCCTTTACCGAATAAAAGGCATCGAGACAGCCTATATCATTACCGACATTCAGCGCCTCCGATACCGGAGCCTCTGCCCGCGGAAAAAGACCCGCGACCGCCGCGGCGGTCTTTTCGGCTTCGTTTCTGGCTATGACGTCCTTTGTTACTCCGTTGACAAAGGACAAAAGGAAGGCCACGCACATCGTGATAAGCGTAAGGACGCCGGATATGCGTAAAAAATACAACAGCCCGGATTTGTTTATCCTCATTCCTTTTTACCGCGCCTTTCTCTTATCCTTCCGAACGGTCTCGGAGCAGTTAACCGGTCAATATACCAGACTAACAGGTTCATGATCATTATCGCGAAGGAAACGCCCTCCGGATACGCGCCGAAAAACCGTATCATTACCGTAAGCAGCCCGCATCCCACGCCGAATATCAGCTTTCCGCCCGACGTTACCGGGGACGTCACGTAGTCTGTCGCCATGAAGACCGCGCCGAGCAGAAGCCCTCCCGAGAGCACGGAAACGGCAAGATACTCGGTCCGGCTTCCGGCCTGCGGAAAAATAAAGGAAATAAGCGCTACGGTTCCGACAAACGCCGCGGGTATATGCCAGCTTATCACACGGCGCACAAGCAGGTAAGCGAAGCCAAGCAGCAGGCAGAGCGCGGAGACCTCTCCGATACATCCGGGGATGAACCCGAGAAAAGAGTCAAGCGCCGAATACTCAGCGGATATTATCCCCGTCTTGGCGGAGGCGAGAGGGGTGGCAGAGGAGACCGCGTCGCTCATCGGCTCTTTGAAAACCGAAAGCTGTGAGGGCCACGAAACAAATATAAAGATACGCGCGGCGATCGCCGGGTTAACAACATTTTTTCCTATTCCCCCGAACAGCTGCTTTACTATTACTATCGCAAAAAACGCGCCCGGTATCAGTACCCACCACGCGCAGGAGGACGGGAGATTGAAGGCGAGCAGCACGCCGGTCACCGCGGCGGACAGATCCGAGACCGTGACCTTCTGTTTGGTCAGCAGCTGATACGCCGCCTCAAAGAATACGCACAGCGCTACTGAAAGCGCCGTAAGCACAGCCGCCATTACCCCGAACGCGACTATAGACCATACAAACGCCGGCGCAAGAGCTATAAGCACGTCGCGCATTACCGTTTGTATACTGTCTCCGCTCTTTAAATGCGGCGATGGGGAGAGCGTTAAAAGTCCGTTATACTCGTTATTCATGTCTTTACATATATGCGGGACGCTGCCGGAAAAAGCTTCCCGTATGCCTTTCAAAAACTTTTTTGCCCGTTAGTCAAGCTGCTCCGTCAGAGATTCAGAGTTTTCTCCGTTTTTATTGTCTGACGGGCTTTTTCTCGGTTTCCTTTTCCGCCGGTCTGAGCTCCGACGCCTGCTTCGCCGCCGCCGCGGCGGCAGCTTCCTCTCTGATCCTTGCCTTACCCATTCGGATAAGCTGAACTATCGGGACCTTTCCCGGACATACGTAAGTACAGCTTCCGCACTCCACACAGCTCATAATGCTGAATTTTTCACACATAACGTAATCGTGTATCGACGCGTACTGCGCAAGATACAGCGGCATAAGATGCATCGGACAGCCCCTGACGCATTTTCCGCAGTGCAGACAGGCATACCGCGTATCCGCTTTCCCGCAAAGCTCCTCCGAAAACGCGAGCACGGCGTTAGTGCCTTTTGTTACCGGAGTGTCGGGATCCCACTGCGCCACGCCCATCATCGGACCGCCGATTATAAGCTTTTCCGGCTTCCTTTTGAAGCCCCCGCAGAAGGAGATCAGCTCGCTTATCGATGTGCCTATGGGGGCGAGCACGTTCTTCGGAGCGCTCACGCAGTCCCCGGAGACCGTCACTATCCGCTCGATCAGCGGCATACGCTCGTTTACCGCCCGATAAATGTTCACGCAGGTCTCAACGTTGAAAATCACGCAGCCGAGGTCTGACGGGAGCTTACCCGCGGGAAGCTCCTTCCCGGTCAGCGCGTAAATAAGCTGCCTCTCGTCTCCCTGCGGATATTTTGTCTTCATAATTTTTATATGTATATTTCCGTTTTCTCCGAGCGCGTCTCGGAGCGCCTGCGCGGCGTCAAGCTTGTTGTTCTCGATCGCTATCATAGCGCCTTCGGTTCCGAAAACACTGGCAAGCAGCTCGGCGCCGTTTATAACGGAGCGCGGCTCCTCCAGCATAAGACGATGATCCGCGGTGATAAAAGGCTCGCATTCCGCGCAGTTAATTATCAGCTTATCGACCTTTCCCAGCGCTGACGAGATCTTCGCGTAGGTCGGGAAGGTCGCGCCTCCCATTCCCGAGACCCCGGCAAGCCGGACCGCCTCGACGCACTCCTGCGGGGTTATATCGCATACAGGCCTCCCTAACGGAGCTATGTCCGGACACAACCTGTCCTCTCCGTCGTTTTCTATGACTATCCGGCGCATCTTCCTGCCGGCGGGGGTAAAGACCTCCTCTATGGCGCTTACCCTGCCGGAAACCGTGGCGTGAACCGGACATCCGAGTCCCTGAGCAACGTCTCCGATCATCTGACCTTTATCCACCGTATCTCCGACGCTTACCGTCGGAGTACAGGGCGCGCCTATATGCTGTGAGAGGGGTATCCTCACCCTTGCCGGCGCCGGCAGCCTCTGTACAGGCTCCGCCGCGGTCAGTTTATATTCCTTTATATGTATTCCGCCTTTAAACGTATATAGCAAGAGCGCGGCTCCTTTCCGGTCTCTTACGATCCCATTGGATTTTTGGGGATTTCCCCCTGTCTGTTATTACAATTATATATGATATTATTATTAAAATCAATACTTTTTGCTTAAATAATTTTTGTTTTTTATTAAAAAAATAACACTTTATTTTAACCTTCAGGTCATACGGCGCATACAATAATTATGATTTATTAATTTATATTGACAAACAACGGATAAAATACGATTTCTTTTCGATAGATATTTAAATCCTTTCCATAAAGCACGAATTTGCGCCCGGCTTCAGCCCAAATTAAGTGACGTCGGACATGAATCAAAAAAACACGCCGCGCGGCTTTTGTTTTTTAACACATTCCGTTTTTACGCATATATTGAAACAAAAGACGTAAACACACGGAAAATACTGAAACGGTCCCGCAAATGATTTTAGCCCCCGGGCGCATAGGTCATGCCTGCGTGGACGACAAGACAGCCAAGAAAATAAATTTTCAGACCAAATAACCGAAACGCCGCAGCGGCGTTAGAAAGGAACGATATAAGCTATGAGGGAAAGTACGTTAAAGGAACGGATCGCCGCGCTCAGCGACAGGGAGCTTGAGATGATAATACGCACGGTGGTAGCCGCGGCGGGAATGGATGCCGGTAAGGCGGCGGAGATGACTTCAGATATACCGACGCTCAGAAATAAGCTTCTCCGGACCGACGACGGTCAGTTATCGGAAGTGCTCAGATCTCTCGGAAGCACGGACGCGGAAAAGCTTTTAAGAAGCCTTGGTAAAAAATAAGCGTTTTTTACTTCAGTCAATACCCCACAAGAAAGGAAACCCGATTTGTATGGATAACAATATAGGCGATATAGGGGCCATGCTCGCGCGGCTCAGCGAAAATCCGGCGGCGCTGAATCTTATCAGCAGTCTGATTGGCGGAGCGAACGGAAGTGCCTCCCAAAGCCAGAATTATACCCCGCCGCCTCCGCCGGACACCCAGAGAGCGAATAACTCCGGCGGCGGACTCGACGCGAGCGGTCTGCTATCGCTTTTAAGCTCTCTTACGGGGCAGGGCGGGACTCAGCCCCATTCGCCCCCGAGTCAGTTCACGGCAAATAACATAAGCGCCCCGCCGCCTCCCAAAAGCGCCGGCATCTTCGGCACCAAGGAGGAGATAAATAACCGCATTGCCCTGCTCGGCGCGGTCAGACCGTATCTCAGCCAGCCGCGGCGGGATATGCTTGAGAACATAATAAAGCTGCTTAAATTGACGGAACTCGGCGAGCTTGGCTCGCTTCTCGGAAAGCTCTGACTCCGAAAATATAAAGAAAGGAGTATTTAGGATGTACACTCGTAACTACCGTCAGATACGGGAGGACAGTAAACAGAAAAACAACGATGCCGCAGCGGGCGCGCCGACCGACGCCCGCGACGACGCAGGATCCGGCGATGTCGGGATAGTCTGGGAAGCGAAGAACGAAAATGAGATACCTGCCGGTTACCGCGGCACCGCCATGCTCCGCCCCTCCGATGAAAGCCCTGACGGGCACGCCGAAGACCCGCAAAATAACGCGGATACGGCAGACATTTCAGACGAGGTCGAAGCCTTAAGCATGAAAAGGATACCACGGCAGCCTCTTCGCAGAGCCAGACCGCCGAGAAAACGCCCCGAACCGGAAGAGCCTCCGAAACAGGAGTGTCAGATAAACGACCGCCGCCGGATCAGATCACCGGAACCGGAGCGTATACCTTATCAGGACAAAGACTACGGGCACGCGGAAGAGCATGACTTCGTCGACGGATGTGAGTGCGGCAAGGACCGTAAAGACTCATGCCGCTATGAAAACGACCGACGGGAAGATAAGTGCGATAAACCTGAATGCGAGGAGAAAAAACGCCCGGGTCTGTTCGGGCGCGAGCTCAAGCTTGAGGATCTTTTGCTCGGAGGGCTTATCCTTCTGCTTCTCAACGAAGGCTCGGACGATATAATAATTATCATCCTCGGACTACTGCTTATCTCCGGATTTTGAAAACTCGACGGGCTGTCCTCCGGGGCAGCCCGTCAGCTTTTATTTTTCCGTCATCCGAAAGAAATAAATTTAATCTCAGATCGATCTTTTTAACTAAAAAACTTTCCCCTCACGCCATAATCTGTTATTTATACAATATTTTACAAAAATATTTTGCTATATGGTTGACAATTCCAAATATTAGTGGTATAATGGTATTGTAATTTCGATTACACCATAAACTGTACGTGTTTTATCGCTTTCAATACCACTCAAAATAAAGCGTGAAACGCGAACTCCACCGCAATAAAACGCCGCAGCGGCGTTAGAAAGGAATATACAAAGGAATATACATATGAATGCTTGTGTAATAGGACCAACCCCAAAACAATTTCCGTTTGATTACGAAACAGATTACATCAGTAAAGCCGTATATCAGGACGAGCTTTTAAAGAAAGCGAAGGAGCTTATAGAAAACGGTTATACTCATTTTATCACCCAAATGAACATTGGCGCGGAGCTTGACTTCGCAGATATCATTATTTTCCTTCGCGACGAGGTATACCCCGAAAGCGGAATCACGCTTGAAACGGTAATAGCTCATCCGGGCTTGCATAAGGAATATACGGGCGAAAACTGGATGACGTTTATCGGCGTTTTCAAAAGCTCTGACAAAAAGACCCTTATATCAAAAACACCGGAGCCCGACTGCTACGAAAAAAGCCAAAAATATGCAATAGACAACTCCGACGCGGTTATCGCCGTCTGGGACGGCAGCCGAGAAAGCGACGTTTGGAAAGCCATTGAATACGCAAGCGGCAAAGGCAAAAACATCCAGTATATCATGGTAGACAAGCTTCTTGAATCAGCGTATCAGATCATCGCTAAATAACGGGTTCATAAATAATTCAGGAACCCTTTTTGACTTGGATTATAATAGTAAGTGCAACTGTAGAAAAAGAGAGGCAAAAAGGTGAAAAAGGATTGCAACTCACTGAAAAAACCTTTATAATGGTAAATGACGAGTAAACCAAGAAAGGAAAATCCAATG
>CALYAD010000020.1 GCA_944393415.1 uncultured Clostridia bacterium
AACGAAGCATCATACTTTCTCCGCCTGTACTCGAAATGCTTACGGAGTATCGAAAAACGGTCAATTCGATATGGCTTTTCCCATCACCTGTGAAGAAAGACGACGTGCCGAGAGATCCGTCCGCATGTAGAAAGGCACTCGCCAGGATCCTCAAGCGAGCCGAGTGCGAGCACGTGCCGTTCCACGCCATGCGCCATACCTTCGCATCCAACGCATTCCACTATGGGATGGATGTCAAGACCTTGGCGAGCACGATAGGACACGAAAGCGTGGAAACAACTCTCAACGTGTATGCACATAGCTCTGAGCAGATGAAGCGAGATGCAGCCAAGAAGATCGACGAAGCTATCGGCACAGTCCTCGGCGCAGATGTGACCGCTTCTGACGCCTCCTGTGGCGATGAAAACGGTGAAGCACAAGAACCAACGAACGGCGCGGACAAGCCTAAAACGGTGGAATTTAAGCCCTATCAGCCCAAGTATCGTAAGCGCGGAACAGGCTCAGTCCACCAGGTCAGCAAAAACGTGTGGGAAGGGAGATATACACCAACGGTCAACGGCAAGCGTATTGCCAGGAATGTGTATGCCGATAGCGAGGAAGAGTGTGAGATTAAGCTTGAGGCGCTGATCAAGGAAATGAAAGCGGAGTTTGGGATTAGGTAAAGTCAGAATTTGATGCGCTGTAAGCAAAGAAAAAGTCGGGAACAATACAGTGTGTTGTTCCCGACGAAAGGTTACAGGTTCTGTTTTAAGTAAGAGTTGTCACAGAGCGCGTTGCTCCATGCAGCTACTCCTGTAAGTTCGCCTACGAAAAGGCGATCGTTTTTGTCTAAGCAAGACATAAGCTTGTCTCGCACTTCGACACAACTGGAGTCGGTTTTAATAAACCAAGTGGATTCTGTGATGTGTGCCCATGTGCCGTAAGCTTTGATGGCTTTATACAGTTCATCATAGTTGCGACCAGGAGCGCAAAGGTCGTAAGAAATGATTTTAGAAGACATACTTACTTACTTACCTCCTTTGTGCTTGGTTTTGTCTACCAAAGTAAATTTGGTAGCACCGTTGTTGGTGGGCGGAACACGTTTGCCTTGGACGAAGGTGTATTCCGTCTTGCTTCCGACAGGGCGATATTGTCCGGATACAGGAACAGTACCGCCAGTTTTGATAGTAGAGGCCATAATTAGCCCTCCCTTCGTAAAAATATATTTTAACAAAAGGAGAAACAACTCGTTTTTACTTTCTGTCGACAAAGATCAGTATTGCACTTTAATTTTTTTCAAAAAGTGCTTGCAAATTGCCACGGTTTCTGGTATAATAGTGAGTACCATCCGACTAAGGTACCAGAAAAAGTGCTTTTGTCAACTCGAGGGGCGTCATGGCAAAATGACGCCCTTTTTGTTTATCCTTATGTTTTGCTGTTTACAAGCGATAGGCTAAGTCAAGTAACTCGATAAAGAAGTATCTCTTATAGCGTTGCCTATCGTCGCTTTGCAAAATATGCAAGTCTTGTAGCGTGTCGAGGTACCTTTTTGCTTGTCCAGGGGTTACGCCAAGCTTATCAGACAGATAAGCGGATGTCAATACGGGTTGAGTAAAAAGGCACTCTGTGATTGCATCAAATTTAGGGCTGTTCAACACCTTTTCTAAAGTGGATTTAGTCTTCTTGTACAGTTCATCAAGTGAATCCATATAGTTAATATGAATCTTAGCTTGAATAACGCATTTCTTCAAAAAGAAACGAATCCATTCATCAAAGGTGTTATTGCGAGAGTCGGTCAGCTTGCTGTAATAGATGGTTTTTTCTTGACCAAAAGCTTCGCTGATGTAGAAAAAAGGGAAGTTGATGAGTTTTGATTTGAAAAGGTAAAGACTAATCAGCAATCGTCCTACTCGCCCGTTGCCGTCATCGAAAGGATGGATAGACTCAAACTGAGAATGGATAATTGCAGCTTTGACAAGAGGGTTTGCGTCATCCTCTTTATTCATATAAGCGATAAGCTCGTCCATATATTCTTCTGTTTGAGTATACGATGGGGGAGTGAAGATAACGGTTTTTGCACGATTAACTATCTTGTTATCCTTGGTCTTGTATTTTCCCAAAGAATCTTGGAGTTTGGGAGAGATTACTCCTGTTAACATTATGCGGTGTAACTCTTTTATGAAGTCGTGAGAAAAATCGTTATTTTTGAGATGCTCTACCCCCATTATTAGTGCTTTGGTGTGGTTTTGAACCTCGATTGCTGCTTTGTCGGCGGTCGACTGGGCTTTGATTTCCTCTTCAAAAACATCACTCATTGTTGTTTGAGTTCCCTCGATTTGCATCGAAGAAATTGCCTCTTTTTTTCGAAGCAAGGGAATAAGGATTTTTTCAAAATGGTAACTGTTTATTTTTGCTTCAAGAACTCCAAGATATTTTGAAGCCTCACAGAGTTCATTTATAAACGATACCACGGTGTAGTCATTCATACGATCTTTTAGGAATGCAAGCATGGTGAACCTCCTTGTGGTAATGATTGATCTTCTCGCATAATATTATATACCTGTTTTTAGCATTTGTCAATAGGTAAGCAGCAAAATATATAAAAAAATGCAGCTTAGAATAATATATGATGAATCTAAGCTGCATGCCGTACACTTTGAGTGCAGCTTAGCTGTTTTGGGATCCAAAAATAATCTGGTAAACAATAAAGCAAAGTCGATAATCGTAGTTCGTAACTCCACACTTAAAGCTATCGGAAAGTATCCTCAAATGAATCAAAAATCACCGCATGTGGTCAAACTTTCGTCATAAAACTGATACGCAGTAAACAAATAAAAAGCCAATTGAAAAACTTAAAACGGCGGTTCTCGAGAGCAGAGAACCGCCGTCATTTTGCATAAAATAAAAATCGCAAAGTGCCGAAAACCCTTATAGTATATAGCTTTTTCGTGACAAATGTGGTCAAACATGTGGTCGTACCCGATTTCGAGCCGATTTTGAGCAAAAAAAATAGCGGACGATTTCGAGGCGGTGTGAACACCTAAATGCCCGAAAAAGCCCGTAAAATAAAGAAAAATCGGGAATCTTACGACTCCCGATTTTTGGTCTGAGTGACTGGACTTGAACCAGCGGCCTCTACCACCCCAAGGTAGCGCGCTACCATCTGCGCCACACCCAGATTTACGATAATAGATTATATCATAAATTTCAGCGGATGTCAAGGGCTTTTTGAAAAAAACAAGGCAGTAAAAATTAAGGCAGTATTGCAGCACTACGCACAGACGGCAAAAAAATAATTTTTCCGGTTGACAAACTCCGGAAAATGTGCTATAATATCAGCACACAGAAAATACAGCTGGGAGGCGATCGCAATGATGAGGATTTATATTTTATCGGATGTCATATGTATCGCCTGCGGAATGCCGAGCTGACGGCTATTCTGGGATATTTATGCACATCCGCTTTCGGGTGTGTTTTTTTGTTTGTTAAAGGGTTACTTCATAACTCCGGCATTAACAGGACATTTATGCACCCGAAAGGGTGCTTTTGTTTTTTGTGGAAAGCCGCCGTGAAAATAAAAGTCATAACTTAAAATTACCGCCGACGCTGACGTGCCTCTGTATCGGATGGCGGTTGCGGCTGCCTAAGAAAAGATATCGAAAGCTCATTCGGTTGTATAGTCGGGAGCTGCCGGACGAAGCCGGCTGTTTTATCTCTTGTCTTGATATTTTGCGGCTGAAGAAAACCGCTGAAAAAGGCGTAGATTCGGTTATAGCCGAAGGGGATTAAAAAGCAGTATACTTCCGTGGGAAAGGCACGGATCTTCCCATGTCTGAATCGGTCTCCGCGGGAACTTACGGTTTGTTTCGGCGACAGACAAGGCTTTTATTGACAGAGAATAATCAAAATTTATAAATATAAAAAGGAGGGCTGCGCGATATGTCTGATATTACCGTTACAGAGCTTACCTTTGCTTATGACGGAGATCCGGCGAATGTTTTTGAGAATGTCAGCTTTAAGATTGATACTGACTGGAGGCTTGGCTTCATAGGACGCAACGGAAGAGGTAAAACCACTTTTTTGAAGCTTCTTATGGGGCAGTACAGGTATTCCGGAAAGATAACCTCTTCCGTCAGTTTTTCTTATTTTCCGTATACGGTGCCGGATGAATACACGATAGCTGCGGAGGTGGCAAATATGATTTGTCCGCACGCCGAGGAATGGGAAATAGTGCGGGAGCTGTCGCTGCTCGGCGTCTCGCAGGGAGCGCTTTACCGCCCCTTCTGTACGCTTTCCCAAGGAGAGCGTACAAAGCTTCTGCTTGCCGGACTTTTTTTAAACGACGGTGATTTTCCGCTTATTGACGAACCGACAAACCATCTTGACGCCGAGGGGCGTGAGGCGGTGGCGGAATACCTGAGAGGAAAGAAGGGCTTTATACTTGTCTCTCACGACCGCGCGTTTTTAGACCGCTCAGTGGATCATATACTTTCGATAAACCGTTCGGATATTGAGGTACAGTCCGGAAATTTCTCGTCATGGCTTGAAAATTTCCAAAGACGGCAGAGCTTTGAGCATTCGCGAAGCGAGAAGCTTAAAAAGGATATTGAGGAGCTGCGGGAGGCTTCGGGAAGAACGGCGGTGTGGGCGGACAGAGTGGAGGCTTCCAAAAAGGGAACTAAAAATTCCGGAGTGAGACCCGACAGGGGATATATAGGTCATAAATCCGCAAAGCTTATGAAAAGAGCCAACGCACTGCGCGCCAGACAGGAAAAAGCCATAGAGGAAAAATCAGCCCTGCTGAAAAACTCGGAGGAAAGCGAGAGCCTAAGTCTTTTCCCGCTTGTCCATCGGCAGCAACGGATACTCGCTCTAAAGGAAATTGAGGTGATTTATGGCGGAAGGGCGGTCACGGGAAAGCTGAGCTTTGAGCTTGAGCGGGGGCAGAGAATAGCCCTTGAGGGAAGAAACGGATGTGGGAAAAGCAGTATCCTGAAGCTGATATGCGGAGAGGATATAGATCATAGCGGCGTTTTGGAGCTTGCTTCCGGGACTGTGATCTCATATATACCTCAGAGTACGGAGTCGCTTAGCGGAAGCGTAAGCGATTTCGCTCGCGTGAGCGATATAGACGAGAACCGCTTCAGGGCGGCGCTCCGTAAGCTGGGCTTTGAGAGATCACAGTTCGATAAGGACATTTCGGAGTATTCCGCGGGTCAGAAAAAGAAGGTGCTTCTTGCCGCGAGTCTGTGCAGGAACGCACACCTTTACGTTTGGGACGAGCCGCTCAATTTTATCGATATTTATTCACGTATGCAGATAGAGACGCTGATCTCGGAGTATTCTCCGACGATGATATTCGTTGAGCATGATAAAATGTTTCGCGAGCGTACAGCAACCGAAATCATAAGCCTGTAATGCTTCGAGACTCTGAGGAGAGGTTTTGAAAAAGCTTTTCCAAAATAAGAAGATAACGTTAAAATTTGCGGTATACTATTTACAATTAAATAAAAGTAGTGTATAATTGCTTTATAGACATTCACGCGGTAATGCTGCGTCGTGATGCCATTAACCTCGAAAGGAACGGACCTAAAACGATGGAAAAAAAGATAGAAACGCTATGCGTACAAGGCGGATATACTCCTAAAAACGGAGAAGCCCGCCAGATACCGATATATCAGAGCACGACCTTCAAGTACGATACGAGCGAGGACATGGGAAAGCTGTTCGACCTCGAGACGGCCGGATATTTTTATTCGAGACTGCTCAATCCGACCTGTGATCTCGTGGCAAAAAAAATATGCGAGCTTGAGGGCGGAGCCGCCGCGATGCTCACCTCCTCAGGTCAGGCGGCAAATTTCTTTGCCGTGTTCAATATCGCTGTCGCGGGCGACCATGTTATATCGTCGTCGACTATTTACGGCGGAACATATAATCTTTTCGCTGTTACGATGAAGCGCATGGGCGTGGAATTTACCTTTGTTTCTCCCGACTGCTCGGCGCAGGAGCTGGAGGCGGCGTTCCGTCCGAACACAAAGGCGGTGTTCGGAGAGACGATAGCAAACCCCGCCCTTACGGTTCTTGATATAGAGAAGTTTGCCGCGGCCGCGCACTCCCACGGCGTGCCGCTTATCGTCGATAATACCTTCGCTACGCCTATAAACTGCCGTCCGTTCGATTTCGGGGCGGATATTGTGACTCACTCCACGACTAAATACATGGACGGTCACGGCTCTGCGGTAGGAGGCTGTATAGTGGATTCTGGTAATTTCAATTGGCTTGAGCACGCGGACAAGTTTCCGGGACTTTGTAAGCCGGACGAGAGCTATCACGGGATAATTTACGCGGAACGCTTTGGCAAGGCGGCCTTCATACAGAAGGCGACAGCGCAGCTTATGCGCGATTTCGGCGTTACCCCGTCTCCGTACAGCGCGTATATTCTGAATCTTGGTCTGGAGAGCCTGCATGTTCGTATGGAGCGCCACTGCGCAAACGCGCTCGCGGTAGCGCGCTTCCTTAAGTCTCACCCGTCGGTGGCTTGGGTCAGCTATCCGTCGCTTGAAGGGGACAAATACTACGAGCTGGCAAAAAAGTATATGCCGAAGGGGACGTGCGGGGTCGTAAGCTTCGGAGTCAGGGGAGGAAGGAGCGCCGCCGAGGCGTTCATGAAAAAGCTCGGGGTTTACGCTATAGAGACGCATGTGGCTGATGCCCGCAGCTGCTGTCTGCATCCGGCGTCCTCGACTCACCGTCAGATGAACGACGAAGAGCTGAAGGCCGCGGGAGTAGGTCCCGAGCTTGTCCGGCTTTCCTGCGGTATTGAAAGCGCGGAGGATCTTATATCCGATCTTGCGCAGGCTCTGGACAGCTGAACGCGAGGTGTTCGATAATTTGTTTGTTCTCAGAAAGGAGCGGATCTGCCGCATGCCTGTAAAGAAAATTTCGCTTATTTTTTCGCTTGTCGTATTTTCCGTATTGTTATGTGTGATCATGGTGTCATGCTCGGGTCATGAGCATAGCCTGGTTTTCAGGCAGCCTAAGGAGGCTACCTGCGCTTCAGAAGGCAATGTGGGCTACTGGGTATGCGAGAAATGCGATATGTATTTTTCGGATATCGGAGGAAATAAGCAGATTGAGGATAAGGACAGCGTTATTATCCCAATGACTGATCACACCTTCGGAGACAGACTTAAATACGATAAGGAAACACATTATTATCTCTGCTCGGTATGCGGTGGGAAAAAGGACGAGGCTCCGCACACCTTTAACGATATATTTATATGCACGGGATGCGGATATACGGAGTTTTACGAGGGCTTTACCTTTTCCTCGGAGTCCGGAGGCGTGTATATTACGGGGACCGACCTCACGGGAGAAATAACCATACCCGGAACATACCGCGATATGCCTGTGATCGGCATAGCTCCCGGGGCGTTTTCCGGAAACCGTGATATTACCGCGGTAACCATAGAAAACGGCATATACGAAATAGGGGCGTCGGCGTTTGAGGGCTGCGTTAACCTGAAGAGCGTGGTATGGCCCGAAAGCGTCAGGCTGATAGGTGAAAAGGCGTTTAAGGGGAGCGGGCTCACGTCTCTTACCCTGACGGGTAATTTAATCAATGTAGGAAGCGAGGCGTTCTCGTCGTGCTCCGAGCTTGTATCTCTTACGGTCTCCGACGGTGTTGAAAGCATAGCTCCTCAGGCGTTCCGAGATTGTACCGCTCTTAAAGAAATATCGTTTCCGCAGGGGCTGAAGAGCATAGGTGATTCGGCTTTTAGGGGCTGCGGTGCCATTGAGAGCGTATCGCTGCCGGGGAGCCTTACTGAAATCGGCTCATATGCCTTTGCCGCGACCGGAATAAAAAATTTAGACTTGGAGGGCTCCGGGCTGGCAATAGGCGCCTCCGCTTTCAGGGACTGCCTGTGGCTTGACGGCGTTGTGATCGGCGAAGGGGTGATAACGATCGGAGACGAAGCTTTCAGCGGTTGTCTCGGACTTGGCGATCTTACAATAGGCGGAGACGTTACGGAGATCGGGCAGAACGCTTTCAGAAACTGCGTTGAGCTGCTTAAGCTTGAAATACCGGTAAACGTAATAAAGATTGGTTATGGGGCTTTTTCGAACTGCAATAAGATCACGGAGGCGGTCGTCCCGTTTGTGGGCAGCCGGCTGAGCGATACGGAAAATTCCCATTTCGGATATATTTTCGGTGCTGCGGCTTATAATGATAATTCCCGGTACGTTCCGTCCGCTCTTAAAAAAGTAACGGTGCTTGCGGGAGGCGGCATTAACGCCTCATCCTTCAGGGGCTGCAATAATATTACGGAGGTCGTGATATGCGACGGGATCGGAGTTATCGGAGGGAACTCGTTCTCAGGATGCGCGTCGCTCTCTAAGATCACAATTCCGTCGAGCGTGACGGATATAGGCTACAAGGCGCTTGCGGACTGCGGCAGTCTTACGGAGATCGTGTATGGCGGAACCGCCGAGGAATGGGAAGCGGTATCAAAGGGAATAGACTGGGATGAAAATACCGGCGATTATAAGATCGAATGCGCCGGGTCCGTGCTTGACAAAGAAATAATATAATGTCCGGCTTATGGGGTTATAACCGAATTAAGATGTTCCCCGCCTCTCAGGCGGGTACCGCTTAATTTTTCAGCAGGGGAATAATCACGCCACTGAAAACGTTGAATGACGGGGCTTAGCCCCTTATTGCACGCGCCGGCGCTTTTAAGAAAGGAAGAAACAACATGCCGATCAAAATACCGAACGAGCTGCCCGCGGTGAGGGTGCTGGAAAATGAAAATATTTTCGTTATGACGGAGACCCGCGCGATGACGCAGGATATCCGTCCTTTGAAAATACTGCTTCTTAATCTCATGCCGACAAAAATAGATACCGAGACACAGTTCTCGCGTTTGCTCAGCAATACTCCTCTTCAGGTGGAGCTGTATCTGATGCATATGGCGTCGCACGTGTCCCGTAATGTCACGGCGGAGCATCTCACCTCCTTTTACCGGACCTTTTCCGAATACAAAGACGATTATTTTGACGGAATGGTAATAACCGGCGCTCCGGTGGAGAAGCTGGAATTTGAGGAGGTGGATTACTGGCAGGAGCTCTGCGAGGTGATGGAGTGGTCAAAGACTCATGTACACAGCACCTTTCATGTATGTTGGGGGGCGCAGGCGGGGCTTTATTATCATTACGGTATAAAAAAGCGTCTGCTTGATGAAAAGCTGTTCGGGATATTTCCTCATAGGGCGGACTATGCACGGTCTATACTTCTGCGGGGCTTCGACGATGTTTTCAACGTCCCGCATTCAAGACATACCACGGTACTGCGTGAGGATATAGAAAAAGTTCCTGCCCTTAAGATACTCGCGTCCTCGGAGGAGGCCGGGGTATATGCCGTATCATCCAAAAACGGCAGGCAGATATTTATAACCGGTCATTCGGAATACGACCGCGGGACGCTTGAAAAGGAATACCTTCGCGATAAAAACGCGGGACTGCCCATTTCCGTCCCGAAAAACTACTATCCGGGAGACGACGATACAAAAGAACCGGTGGTAAGCTGGCGCTCGCACGCAAATCTTCTGTATTCCAACTGGCTTAACTATTTCGTCTACCAGACGACTCCGTATGACATAAAGCAGGTGTCGGATAAAAAAGCGGACCCGGATTTTTCTTCCGATACGGAATAAAGCGGCGCTTTGGAGTCGAAAATAATTTAAATATAAAAATATATAATATCGGAGAGGTCAAAAGCCATGAAAATAACCAATGATATAACATACATCGGAGTAAACGACCATACCACAGACCTTTTTGAAGGGCAATACAGGGTGCCAAGCGGCATATCGTACAACTCCTATATTATTTCCGACCGGAAGATCGCGGTACTGGATACCGTGGATATCGGATTTACGCACGAGTGGCTGGATAATCTTCAGAACGCTTTGAACGGCAGACAGCCGGATTATCTCATAATTCAGCATATGGAGCCGGATCACTCGGCAAATATCGTTAATTTTCTTAATGTTTATCCGGATACGGCTGTCGTGGCCAATGCAAAGACCTTTGCGATGATGGAGGGTTTTTTTGACAACCTGCAGCTTGAGGGCAGACGAATAGAGGTAGAGGACGGCGGAACACTGTCGCTGGGAAGTCATGAGCTGACCTTTGTTTTTGCGCCGATGGTACACTGGCCGGAGGTAATGGTAACATACGATTCAAAGGATAAGGTGCTTTTCTCCGCAGACGGATTCGGGAAATTCGGCGCTCTCGATGTTTCGGAGGACTGGGCGGACGAGGCGAGACGGTATTATATAGGTATCGTAGGCAAATACGGCGGACAGGTTCAGGCGCTGCTTAAAAAGGCCGCCGCGCTGGATATCAAAATGATTTGTCCGCTTCACGGCCCGGTATTGAAGGAGAATCTCGGATATTATCTGGGGCTTTACAATACGTGGTCGTCATACACGGTCGAAAGCGCCGGAGTCGTGATAGCGTATACCTCGGTATACGGAAATACAAAGAAAGCCGTCGCTCTTTTGGCTCAGAAGCTTAAGGAAAAGGGCTGCCCGAAGGTCGAGGTGTATGATCTGGCAAGATGCGATATGTCCGAGGCGGTGGCGGCGGCGTTCCGTTACGGCAAGCTCGTGCTTGCGACGACGACATATAACGCGGGTATATTCCCGTTCATGCGTGATTTCATTGAGCATCTTACCGAGCGTAATTACCGCGCCCGTACAATAGGTCTGATAGAAAACGGATCCTGGGCGCCGCTTGCCGCCAAGATAATGAAGGAAATGCTCTCGGGGTCTAAGGATATAACCATGCTCGACACAGTGGTGAAAATAAAATCCGCGGTAAAAAAGGAAAATATCGAACAGATAGAGGCCATGGCTGCGGAGCTGTGCCGTGACTATATCGCGCAGTCAAGTGACATGGCGAATAAGAACGATCTCACCGCGCTGTTCAAGATCGGGTACGGTCTGTACGTAGTGACCTCAAACGACGGGAAAAAGGATAACGGGCTTATAGTAAACACCGTAACTCAGGTCACAAACACCCCTAACCGCGTAGCGGTGACGATAAATAAGGACAGCTATTCTCATCATGTCATAAAGCAGACGGGGAAAATGAACGTATGCTGTCTGTCAGTCGAGGCGCCGTTCAGCGTTTTCCAGAATTTCGGCTTCCGCAGCGGACGCAATACCGATAAGTTTGAGGGCTGGGAGCTGCTCCGCTCGGATAACGGACTCGTATTCCTGCCGAAATATATCAACGCGTTTATGTCTCTTGAGGTCGAGCAGTACGTGGATCTCGATACGCACGGCATGTTTATATGCAGTATTACCGAGGCGAGAGTGATCAGCTCAAAGGAGACCATGACATATACCTATTATCAGGATAATGTCAAGCCGAAGCCGGACACGGGAAACAAAAAAGGCTTCGTCTGCAAGGTCTGCGGATATGTGTACGAGGGAGACGAGCTTCCGGAGGATTTTGTATGTCCGCTATGTAAGCACGGCGCGTCGGATTTCGAGCCGATAGGATGACGGGCTGTCCCGCAAAGGGCAGCCCGGCCCTTTTTATGGGTCCAAGCTTATTTGCCCGCTTGTAAACAGGCCCGCAAAAAAACTGTTTTCTGACTGCGATTTAATATATCTTTTACGTTCGGTCTGTGATCCGTTTCGCGTTAAAAAAACGTTAAGAGATAAGACGCGCCGTAAAAGACGCTTGACATTTTTATTATATGTGTTAAAATAATTATAAAAAGATATATCATTACATAGAGGAAGGGTGCGGCGCAATTGAGAAAGATACTGTTAAAAAAACTTACGGAGTCGCTAACGTCGGTCCTGCCGGTAGCGCTTATAGTCGTTATATTGTATATCACCCCGCTTGTAAGCTTAAGCGGCAGGGAGCTTCTGATCTTTCTTGTGTCGGCGGTCTTTCTGATACTCGGGATAGGTCTTTTCAACCTGGGAGCGGATCTCGCCATGACACCGATGGGCGAGCATATCGGATCGGGACTTTCCAAATCCAAAAGCATATGGCTTCTGCTTTCGGTTTGCTTTGCCATGGGAGTGCTTATTACCGTGGCGGAGCCTGACCTTACGGTGCTCGCCGGTCAGGTAAGGGAAGTTATAAACGAGACGGTGCTGGTGGTGATGGTAGGCGTCGGAGTGGGTTTATTTCTTGTTCTGGCGGTTCTTAAGATACTTTTCCGAAAGCCACTTTCCTCGCTCCTGATGTTTTTCTACATGCTTTTGTTTGCTCTTGCCTCGATCGTGGTGGTTAACGGTAACGCGGATTTTCTCGCTCTCGCCTTTGATTCCGGCGGAGTTACGACCGGACCGATAACCGTTCCGTTTATAATGGCGCTCGGAGTCGGTATTGCGGTAACGCTCGGCGGAAAAAACGTGGGGGAAAACAGCTTCGGACTTGTAGCCCTTTGCTCAATAGGACCTGTACTCGCGGTGATCATTCTCGGTATGACCGTAAAGAGCGATATCGCTTATGTGCTGCCGGATTACTCGACGGCGGATGATATCGGAGCAAAGATACTCAGCCAGCTTTGGTCGGTCACTAAAGAGGTCACGCTTGCGCTCGGCATGATAATACTGTCGTTTGCCATACTGCAGGTGCTTTACCTGAAGCTGTCGAAAAGAAAGCTTCTGCATATCGCCGTAGGTATAGGATATACGTTTGTAGGTCTGATAATATTCCTTACATCGGTTACCGTCGGATTCATGCCGATCGGATATAAGCTCGGTACCGAGCTTGCCCAAAGCCATCCCGCGGTTTTGATAATATTCGGATTTATACTCGGCGCCGTGGTCGTGCTTGCGGAGCCTGCGGTGCATGTATTAAACAAGCAGGTGGAGGAAGTAACCGACCGTACCGTAAGCAAAAAATCCATGATGATAGCGCTTTCGATAGGTGTCGGCATATCCATTGGTCTTTCGGTGCTCAGGATCGTATACAATTTTAATATATTATATTATATGGTGCCCGGGTATTTTATCTCGCTGGGGCTCTCGTTTTTCGTGCCGGGGCTTTACACGGCGATCGCCTTTGACTCAGGTGGAGTCGCGAGCGGTCCGATGTCGTCCAGCTTTATATTGCCGTTCGCGGTGGGGGCGTGCTATGTTCTTCAGGGAGAAGGCAAGATATTGAGCGACGCGTTCGGCGTCGTCGCGATGGTCGCCATGACTCCGCTTATAACAATACAGATACTCGGTTTCCGTGCCGTGCTCTCACGAAAGGTAAAAGAAAAGATAGCCATGAAGCGTATACTCAGCTCTGATGACGAGCAGATAATAGATTTTATCTGATGAGATACAGCCCGTTGAATTTTTTCTCCGTTGACGGAAGGACGATTATTATACGGAGCGTCCGGGCGGTCGCGTCCGCGATCCTATAAGAAAAGGAGGCTTTCGCTTACGCGAAACATTACGGTAATGAAAGAAATAAAAAAAAGAGCGGTCAGAAAAAATCTGTCGGTGGCGCAGGAAACCGTCAAACCTCAGTCAAAGATTGCGCCTGTAAGGCTGAAGCTGCTGGTAACCGTGGTAAACGCGGGAAAATCGGAGTTTTACGCCGATCTGCTTCAGTCGTTTGAGGTCAACATTCAGCTGTCGTTTCTGGCGAGAGGGACGGCGAAAACCGATACGCTTAGTATGCTTGGTCTGTATGAAAGCGAAAAAGCCGTGCTGTTGAGCGTTATACGCGAGGATAGAGCAAAGGAAGCGCTGAGCGTGCTTGAGGAAAAGTTCAGAACGATAAAAAACGGGAAGGGCATCGCTTATACAGTGCCTCTGACAAGTACTATAGGAGTGGCGATATACCGTTTTCTCAGCAACAGCCGGTCATAAGAAAATAATTTTTGCGAGACGTTATCGGGAAACTTCTTTTGAATTCGTTTTCTCGGTTATAGTTTTTTGCGCGCGAGCTAATAGAAATTTTGATTTTAAAGAACGCTGCACAGCGAAAGAAAGGAATGGTCGAAGGGATGGATTATAATTACGAGGTGATCTTCTGCATAATTAACGCGGGATTTTCGGACGATGTTATGGAAGCCGCGCGTGAGTTCGGCGCACGCGGAGGGACCGTGATAGGAGCAAGAGGTACAGCCAACCCGGAGGCTGAAAAGCTGTTTGGCATAACGGTCGTTCCGGAAAAGGAGGTCGTGATGATACTCGTACCCTCCGAAATAAAAAACGATATCCTTCATGCGCTGTATAAGGCTGTGGGGCTTAAGACCCCGGGACAGGGGATCGCTTTTTCGCTTCCCGTGGACGCTGCCGTAGGGCTTGCTTCCGAGTTTGAAACAAAAGCAAAGGAAGAGCCCGAGGTCAAGACCGAGGCAAAGACAGAAGAAAAAGAAGAGACAAAAGAGACGGAAGATAATTCCGGGCTTCCGGAGAAATAAGAAAATGATTTCAGGGGAACTTTTTGAAAAAAGTTTCCCTGAAATCATTTAAAAAGATGAGATAGAGCAGCGCGGTGTTGATCTTAGCGCTTCAGGAGAAGTTTTAGAAAAATTGTAAGGGGCTGTCGCAAAAGCATTATAAGATGCGAGAGCGGCAGCTCTCTCATTCCTGTTTGCACAGGGAGCGGCATTCAAAACAAAAAAAGCCTCTGTTGGAGGCAATATTAAGGACGACAAA
>CALYAD010000021.1 GCA_944393415.1 uncultured Clostridia bacterium
TCTGAAGTTTATTTTATACAACTCCCCCCCTCGGGATTCTCGAGGAGGGTTGTACCTATTTTGTACCTAAACATAAAAACATGGAAAAAAGTTGTGTTTTAGCGTTGTTTTTACGCATATTTTAGAACAAATTTGGTGTGAATTAATCGTAGCTGTATTCCGCCAGATCTTCTTCCGCGACCGTGATCTTTTTATTTCTGCCCTTCCAGTCGTAAGTAAATCTGAAATCGCGTTCGCTTTCATTGGTGGAGGGAGTTTTTCCGTGAAGCTCAGTCACGTAACCCATATTGTAGCCGATATCATTGGCGTTTGACGTTCCGCCGACGGTCGAGCTTATTCCTGTCAGCTCCAGCGCGGAGTTATATGTATAGTTATACTCCTGACTGTTTGATGTTGTTACCTTTGTCAGCTGATCCGTAGTTGAGTCGTAATCGTATATTACCCAGGAATTATTCTCGTCAGCTTCCGAGCTTACATGCTTTTCGTCTTCGGAATAGTTTTTCTTTGTCTGAATGGTTTTTCCGTTGAGTCCCATCTGTACGGCCTTACGCTTTATTTTACCTCCGGTGGTGTATGAATAGCTTGTTTGAGCCCCGTGGTAATCCAATTTGCTTTTTAGTCTTCCGTCCGTGCTGTAAGTAAGATCAGTCTTGAACTCCGTTCCGCTCTTATCGCGTATGACCTCTTTTGTCGGCAGGAAATATTTATTATGTGTGGTGGTTACGGTATGCGTGCCGTTGTTTACCGAGGTCTCAAGCATAACATAATTTGTTTCGTTTTCGTC
Source organism: uncultured Clostridia bacterium (assembly GCA_944393415.1). Taxonomy (GTDB): domain Bacteria; phylum Bacillota; class Clostridia; order Oscillospirales; family CAG-272; genus SIG673. The sequence goes on from CALYAD010000021.1 coordinate 785, forward strand.
CTCAGATTCTGTGAGCATATATTCGGTTATTTCTCCGTTGCAGAACTCCAGCCTCGGCGCGTTGAAATAACAGCTTCCGTTATTTCCGGCGAAGTCCAGCCATAGTCCCACCTTTGAAAGCATTGAGGATTCATAGCCGGTACCGTTGGTTTTCGGGAAAAGCTTCATGGTTTCCACCGCTACCGCCGCAAACTGCCAGTCGGTGATCTTATGATTGTATTTACATGAATATGTTATCTTTTGTCCGTTTTCATAGGTCGCGTCAACGCTTATTTCAAATCTTGTTTTATCGGTCGACCGAACCGCGAATTGCGCCTTTGCCCATGCAGAGAATACAAGAAGGTTTTCCTTATGTGAAATATTACCGAAATTGATGAACTGATAAGCGCCTTTCCCGACTCCCGTGCCCGTGAAGTAAACGGAGCGGGTACCGGGAATGAAAGATGTCGAGCTTGAGGTAAGCGTTCCTTGCGCGGTTGTGCTCCATGTCTCAGCGGCGCTGTTGAAGCCGATTACCAAGTTATTGAAATTCGGGTCTCCGACGATGTTTGAACGGCAGTCGTTGTCGGTTCTTACCGTGATCTCCCTGTATTCCGGGATCACTATTCCGAATTTCTCCTCCTCGCCCTTATAACGGTTTACAATACAGGGAGTGGAGGAGGGGATCGGAAGACCGGAGCTGCCCGGGGCTTTAGCGTAGGTCAGTATGGCTTTTCCGGAATCATCAAAGTTGTAGATCGTTTTGCTGCCGTCCCTTCCGGTGACGGTAGTGGTTCTTCCGGTGTAGGTGATATTAACCTTGTCGATCAGCGTTTTGGAGGTTACGGTGGTCTCTCCGTATGAGGAGTAATTCGAATAGTAGGAAACGCTGCTTACCCTGTCGGTACCGGAGCGGTAAGTGATTTCACAGATAAGACCGTCTGAATCGGATACCCTGGTCAGTTTTCCGGAACTGAAGCTGAAGGTTGTTGATTTTTCGTCCGAATACGTTGCTTTGCTTGAGGAAAACGTGGCGGACTGATTTGAGGGACCGGTTACTTTGTAAAGGCGGTTTCCCGAATACTCCAGATTATAAACATAAAGCTTGCTTTCGGAGTTTTTGTATTCGTAGCTTCCGGCCTTTATTTTGGTTGGCAGTCCGTCGGAATAGATGTACTGTACGAAATTTCCGAGTCTGTCGTCAATTCGTACAAGCTTTCCCGAGGAATCAAAGAGCATTTTATTCCCGCTTTTATCCATCATTTCATGACCGCCGGATATTTCGTCCGATTCCGTGCAGATAAGGTTGAGGCCTGCGGTATCCCTCAAGGCGGAGACGCTTTGATTGTTTTCGTTTATGTAGCTTGATTGTTTGAAATAATGCTTGTAGCCTGAGGCGTCGGTGTATACCGCTTTAGGCTCGCCGCTTCCGGCGTTTTCGTTATAGACGAGCGTCTGAAGCGGGGAGAAGAAGCGGTTTCCCCAGGTCACGTCCGAGCTTTCGACGTCTCTGTTGTGGACAGTGGCGATCGAGACAGGGAGAGAAGTACCCGCGATATTGAACAGAGTGTGAGTAAACGACAGATTTCCGTTAAAAAGATTGATCTGACCTTTGCCGCTTCTGCCCATGTCGATTTCGAGATACTCGGTATTCTGAAGCAGCTTTTCGGAGGATACGTAATATATATTTGCGACCGGCTTTCCGGCGGAGTAGTTTTCAGAGTAAAAGGAGGTCTGAACGGTCTCGTAATAGCAGCCTCCGTTACCGTCGTCAACATTCCGTATCACCGGGTAAAACGCAAGATAAAGGGTTTTTTCGGATAGATCGTCCTCGTAAAGCTCGGTGAAATCAATATTCAGCTTGCCCACGGATCCGTTTAGCTGCTCGGCGGATACGGTGCTCAGTATGCTTGGCTGATTTGACCATGTCAGTGATGCGGGATCGAAGGCCGAAGTTTGGTAAAGTGTAAAATTGTTGACATTTACCAGATCGTAAACCGGAGAGGTGAGGATAAGCTCCGCGCGGGTTACGGCGGCGCCTGCGGGCGCTGCGGGGAGTGTGACCTTGAAGTACGCGCGCCCTTCGCAGCCTAAGAAGACTATTGCCTCTCGTATAATAGTACTTAACTCGTGGTCTTCGGAGTAAATGTTTTGCGACGATACGCAATTTTTTGAAGTTATTAATTCCGTGTTTGTGTTTTCCATAATTATGTCCATTCCTTTCTTACGCTGAATCAGCGTTTTGTTCGGTTTTTCCTTAACAAATCGGCGTCGTTTTTGATTGGCATTCTTCGCCTTTCCCAATGTAAAACTAAGCGACACCCTTTTTAAGATATTTGGGGTTTTGAATAATTTGATATTATTTTTTTTAATTTAGATAACTGCTCCCTGTTCAGACGGCAGCAGCCGGTTTTTTCACTTTGAGCCACGATACTTTCCAAAAGCTCGGTATCCTCACATGCAAAATACTGCTTGTCGGGATCATATCCCTTCATTATATATACTCCGCCCTGATATCTTCCGTTTTTAGTGTATATGGGCTCGTACAGACTAAGCACATCGATATCTCGCTGTATAGTTCGGATCGAAACGCCGAACTCATCGGCAAGCTTTGTTATTGTCTCATGACCGCGGCGGCAGAGAATTTTCATTATTTCTTTTCTGCGTTCGGCGCTTCCCACACTTCTCACCTCATTTCTGTATAAATTACGATGGGGAATAAAAAGAACCCGGCAAAAAAGCATTATAAATCATGCTTTATTTGCCAGGTTCCTCCCGGTCATTCCAGCGGGTTCAACATTTCTCATCAGCAAATTCTGTGTTTTTTGCGGTATTCTTTTTTTGTGCCGGATTTTGTGATATCGCGTGAAAGCCACATTCGTCAAATTCTATTTTGTATTGGTTTCCGCATTTCGGACAATGTCCGTATACAACTGACATTGGAGTAGCCCTGAAAAGTGAATTTGCGCATACAGGGCAGCTTGCTATAAACCCGTTTTCACTGTTTTTCATCAATATCATCTCCTTATATTGTTTTATTATTCTAAACTTCATCGAGTTGCATCATTATTATACTATAAATTTCCATCGATGTCAAGATATTTAAGAAAAATAAACTTCATCATTTGAGCTTTTTATTTAGGGCGTGAGGATATCAGATAATCGTAAAGATCTTTTTCGACAGTTTCATATTCATGAAGCGCGCTTGTCATTTCACCGTTGCTTTTTCCGTCTCGGAGAGCGATACTGTTTGCTACGGTCAGCTTTCCTAACGCGATTATAGAACGCAGTACAAGCGAGTTTTCTCTTGCTTTTGACAGATCGCGTTCCTCTTCAAGCTTTTGCTGACGGGTAAGAAATCTTTTAAGCATAAAAAGTATTGTTCCGCTGACGATTGTAGCCGACGATGTGATTACCGTTGTTACTAACTCATTCATTTCCGTTCGCTCCTTTCATTGTAAATTGAATATAACAGTATTGTTAAACACAATCAGAACAGATAATTATTGACAAAAAACGGCGAAAAGACTGCGATATAGCTGCTTTTCGCCGTTTGTCAGTTCAACATTAAGGATTATTTTCTGTGGAAAAATAACAGCAGCTATCACAGTTCATTTCCGTGCAGTATGCGCAGGGGCCAAACATGTTCTCGAGATAATCGTCGGGATTATAATAGCGGTCTTTTAAATCGTTTTTGCCGAACCTGATATAGTATTCTATATCGCTTATTTCGTCTCTTATTTTTTCCAGGTTGATTTTCATTCTGCCGAGAGCCTCAAGCAGCTCGTCTTTATTTAAGTTGTTTGTGTTTTCCATGATTCAAGTTCATTCCTTTCCTGTATTTGTTGATTTTTATTTCAGCTGCAGCCGACGCTAATATGCTACAGCTTAAACCTGACACTTACCGTCCGGTTTAAAAAACTTTTTTATTTTTTCAATGCGGACACAATATGTCGTATTTGGCTGTTAAGCTTAACATGTCAGCTGCAAAAGACAAGTGAAACAGAAAGGAGTCAGCAAAATGAATATTACGGAAACGCTGAAGCAAATAAGAGGAAAGGAAACGGCGGATTATACCAGGGTCGGACCGTACACATTGTCTGTAAATGAAGAAAATACGGTTTATGACTATCATTTTTCCTGTCCGGTTTTTACGCTTGACGGCGGGGAGGAGATCAGCGCTGTGTGGCGAAGAATCGGGAAAAAGCTGTCGCACGATGGGATAAACTGCAAAACGGTATTATACGGAGACAAAGTGACTATACAGAATTATATAGGTAAAGCAACGGTAAGCTGCGCGGACCTTACGGTTTTTCCTGCAATGAACGGAATAAAAATAATTTCGCGTTTGCCGACCGTCACATTCAGGTTGAAAACAGACGGTAGCTTTGGTCTTATCACGAATAATACCGGTGCCGCGCTTATGATGGCTAAGCACTATCCGTTTCTGACCGTTTCTGGACTGACGGCATATTCCGAAAAGGAAAAGAGGCGCGTTCCGGTATTGGTGGAAACCAAGGAGAAAAAAGGCGGGTATGATATTGAGTTATACACGGAATACGGAGACGCGGCGCCGGAGGCTGAGATAAATCTTTATTTTCCGAAGCTGATACTTGACACCTGCCCGGAAAGCAGATACCCGGATAAGAGAAATCCGTACGGAGCCGCGGTTTATCTCGGACATAATCCGTATACATGGGACGGGGAGCTTTATTCAAGACTGAATATGGCTCAGCCGGAATCCCTGCAGCCATGGAAGATTATCAGCGCTAAAGTATATATGTATACCTTTGAGCGCAAGGGGGAGGTTCCGGTATACAGTGAGGCGATGGGCGGATGGTGCAGCTTCAATATGGATTGGTCGGGCAGGAAGCAATATTCCGATAAGCTCAGCAAAACGGAGCTTTCAGGGAATTACCTGTCCTTTGATATTACGGAGACTGTGAGAAGTTCATTTGGCGGAGAAATCTTTGTACCCGGAGTGGTTCTGAGAGGCGGAGACCCGGACTCTTTTGCGGCGGTAGCGACCGCCGACTGTTACAGTTATCCGCAGATACTTGAGATAAGGTATCAAAGATGAATTTTATTTAGGAAAGGAATGCCGAAAAATGATGAACGAAAACGAAAAACAGCTGACGCTGGCGCTTTGTGATCCGGTAGCACCGTGCCCGGAGAAAATAGAAAAGCTGATTTCGAAAGGCGCTGCGACTTCTGCTGTACTTGGGGAACTGCTGTTCAACCGTATGGGAGCGGTCGCCTGCAAGGTACTTTGCGACTGCGGTCTTATTCAGTCTGTCAACCGCGAATTCAGAAACACTTTAACAAATACCGCGCGTCTAAATATTGAATATAATAAAAGCTTTGCGGCGGAGCTTAGATCTCTTGCCGCGATCATGGCGCCGTTTACCGGTAAATATGTATTTCTTAAGGGCGCGTATCTTTACGATCTTTTTCCTCCCGGATGCCGGACTTCAAATGACGCAGACATTCTTGCGGCGCCGGAATGTGTCACTCGGATTGGCGAGGCGCTGACGGCAAGCGGGTTTTTGCAGGGAAACGTGAGAAACGGAGAATTTGTCCCGGCGTCACGCTCAGAGATTATAAATTCAAAAATGATGAGAGGGGAAACGGTGCCTTATATTAAAAAAACAGACCATCCTTTTATGAGGTTTTTTGAGGTTGATATAAATTTTTCGCTCGGCTATAAAAGCGGAGACTCCGATACGGTACGTGATATCTTAGAGAGCTCTGTTTTGTATAAAGACGGAGAAACTGTTATCCCGATACCCTGCGATAATGATTTTATGCTTCAGCTGTGCGCTCATCTATATAAGGAAGCGTCTGTATATCCTTGGATAAAAATGAAGCGCGACATGACGCTTTACAAGTATGTTGATATCTATTATCTTCTGTCAAAAAGAGATATGACGGATGCCGAAAAATTAATAAAGCGCGCGGTAGCGCTTGGGCTTCAGGATGCGTGCTATTATGCTTTTACATCTGTTTGCGAGCTGTTTTCAGACAAAAAAAGCGGGTCGCTCAGGGATAAAATAGCGCCGTTTTCCGACTGCGGGGCAATATTGAAGGTGATTTCTCCCTCGGACAAAAAATTATTTTACTATAAAGAGGCGAATGTAAAAAAACGCTTTTTTGCCCGGAACAGGATCGATTTGCTTGAGGAGGCGAAAGCTTGAAAATAAAATTATTTCAAATCTGCTTTTGTGACTTCGGCACCGAAAATACGGCAACGATTCGGCAAAGTCAAATCGCGCAAAACGTTGATTTAGGCGTAAGAAAGGAATGGTGATAAAAATGGAAGGACTGAGATTTTATCCGCACAACACCAGGGGAACTCTTATAACCTTCTGCGGACTTGACGGGTGCGGAAAAACCACGATGATAAACCGTCTTGCGAAATACCTGATAAGCTGCGGCAAAGAGGTGCTTATTACAAAACAGCCCACGGATAATGTGCGGACCTCAGATATATTCAGAACCTTTATGGATAAAGAGGATCACAGCGCGTATTCATACCGCGCGCTTTCACTCAGCGCTGCGGCGGACCGCGTTCAGCATACCGAAAAGGTAGTCATGCCTGCGCTTGAAAGCGGTAAAACGGTGATAAGCGACAGATATTTTTATTCCTGTCTGGCCAATCTCAGAGCGAGAGGGTATCTGCGCGACAGGTGGATATATGAAATATCAGAGCATATACCGGCTCCTGATCACGCGTTTTTTATTGATGTTCCGGCAGAGGTAGCGATATCCCGTGTGAGGCTTCGTCCGACGGAAAGGAACAAGTATATAGACGAAGCTCTGCAGTACCGGCTGAGAGAGGAGTATATCGCCATCTGCGAAAAATGCTTGGGGACGCTGCTTTCCGGGCAGTGCGGTGAAGAAGAGACCTTTGCGGAGATATTAAAAAATATCAATGCGGAGAAAAACGTACATAACTCAATTTAAACATAAGAAAGGAATGATATAACGATGAAGGAAAAAACCTATAAACTTATCGCCGATATTGCAGGTGAGGACATACAGGGAGATGGGCAGCGGCTGAAGGAGGACCTTGGCCTTGACAGTCTCGGGCTCGTCACGCTGCTTATCGAAATAGAGGATGATTTTGATATAGTGATAAATGAGTCCGATCTCGACCCGACCTCTCTGGTTACGGTAGGCGATATAGTGGAGCTTGTAGGCAGATATGTTTAAAAACGGCAGCGGTAAACAGGGGAAAGAAATGAATTTTGCTTAAGAAGGGAATGATTTTACAATGGAAAAAAGAAAAGCTGCGCACGATATTGTTCCTACGATATACAGCGCGTTTAATCATCTGGGGTGCTATGGAATGATCTTCGCGCAGAATCCGAGCATATATAACTGGCAGCTTAACGAAATAATGCAGCTCAGATGTACGCGGCGGTTTCTTAAAGGGGAATATTCCTCTCCGGAGCTGATGCTCGACAGAGGATTTTACAAGTCCTGTCCTCATATCGAAAAATATGAGATACCATATAAGCTTTTCGGTAAGCATGTCCACGATGTTATACGCAATATCGTAAGTCAGGGGTATGGGGTGATGTTTGAAGGCTGCGACGATTATTATATTGAAGGTAAAACATGGTATAAAACCAGGCATTTTGCTCATGACGGGCTTATTTGCGGCTATGATATGGATAAAAAGACATATCTTATATATGCGTTCGACAAGGACTGGAAGCTATCTCTTTTTGAAATATCGGTGCGCTCTCTTGGCAGAGCGGCAAGGGGCGGAGTAGAGCTTGGCAGAATGCCGAAGCTTTTTCCCATCAAAGCAAGACCGGAAACGGTCAAATTTGACCCCAAACGTGTATTTGAGGGGATAAAGGAGTATTTGAGCTCTGATTTTGAAAAATATCCGATCGATGGGGAAGGGTTTGTGTACGGCTCTGTAGTTCAAAAATATCTGATTTTATATCTTCAGAAGCTGGCAAACGGAGAAATCGGGTATGAGAAAGCGGACCGTAGACTGTTCAGGCTTTTGATGGAGCATAAGGAATGTATGCTTGATAGGATAAGAACGGTAAGTCAAGCCCTATCGCTTGACGAAACGGCAGATAAAGAATACCGGAAGGTCGTGGATATTTCCGGGAAGCTTCATATTATGTACGCGATGTACCTGTCCAGGGAGCGTAGCGATACTCCGAAGAGGATGATAACGCTTTTTGAAGCTCTTATAAACGAGGAGAACGCGGCGTTAAATAATTTGATAAATAAAATGAAAGGTAAGCCGGAAACGTGAAGGGAGATGTCTGAATTCAAGTAATTCACGATAAAAGGCTGAACGCTTTTTGTTTTGCGAAGCAAAACACGAAAATTTTTCAAATTCTATTTGAGCCGCCTATGGCTGCATGGAGGATTAGCGTGAAAGAATAATCTGATCGCATCAGAATGCAGACGGTTTCACGCATAAATTTTCTAAAAGTACATTGTACTTTTGCTTACCAAATACTCACCTTGTGAGTATTTGCAAAGCACGAAAATTATTCATATCTATTAAAAAAACGGTTTTTTAGTCGCCAAAGGCGACATGAGGTGATTAAAATGAATATAAGATTATGGGAAGAAATAAAAAGAAAAATGTTATATTTTCATGATAGGAAAATAAGGGAAAAGAGCGCGGAGATCAGTTATGGGGAGCTTGTAGATTTTGCTGAGGGCTTTGCGTCCGGACTTAATAAGCCATGTTACGGTATAATGTGCGGTTCGGAAATGGCGGCGGGCATGGCGTTGCTTGCCTGCTTTGCGGCGGGAGTTACCGCGGTGCCGCTTTCGCTAAAATACGGTGAAAAACACTGCAGGAAAATTATTGATACAGTTAAAATGCCCGCTGTAATAACCGATAACGGGGGAAAGCTGCATACTGTTGATATAGATTCCGGCGAATATACCGAGCCGAAGCAGCGTCCGGCGCTGATCATGTGTACCTCCGGTACGACGGGTACGCCAAAAGGCGTCATGCTCAGCGAAAAAAATATATTGTCAAATCTGCATGACATCGAAAAATATTTTAAAATAACCTGTGATGATACTATATTGATCGAGCGGCCTCTGTATCACTGCGCGGTGCTTACAGGCGAGTTTTTGGTATCGCTTTCAAAGGGATTGAACATAGTATTTTCATCAGAAGCTTTTGATCCTTTGGCGCTGTTAAGGCTGATACGCGAAAATACCGTCACGGTCATGTGCGGAACGCCGACGCTTTTTTCGGCACTTTCGCATTTCATCAGAGGAGAGGCGGGAAGCTCTATGCCATTGCGCGTGATCGCGGTAAGCGGAGAAGCTATGAACAGTACCGCGGCTCGAAAATTGTCGCAGGCTTTCCCAAAAACACGGATATATCATGTATACGGTCAGACCGAGGCGTCGCCGAGGATATCCTATCTTCCGCCGGATCTGTTTTCACGGTATCCGCTGTCTGTAGGCATTCCGCTTGATTCGGTAAATATAAAAATACTTGACGAGGACGGAAACGAGGCGGTCAGAAACGAGGTAGGGGAGGTAACGGTGTCGGGAGAAAACGTAATGCTCGGATATTTTAACGACCCGGAAAAATCAAGCTCCGTAATTAAAAACGGCAGACTTTATACGGGAGATTACGGTTATATCGATCAAAACGGTCTGCTTTACATAAAGGGAAGAATGGACGATCTTATCATCCGTGCCGGAATGAATATATACCCTGCCGAAATAGAAAGTGCGCTTGAGGAGGACGAACGGGTCAGGGACGCGCTTGTTTACGGCGTCAGCGACGGGGTCACTCAAAAGCTTGCGCTTAATATCAGCGGTGATTTCACCTCTGTTGAAGAAGTTAAAAAGCTATGCAGGGAAAAGCTTGAGGCGTATCAGATGCCTTCGTTTACCAGAATAGTCGACGAGATACCTAAAAACGCCTCAGGCAAGAAAATACGTAAGGCTTAAAACAGCTATTTAAAAAATTATTGAAAAAGGAGACTATAACAATGGGAAAAAGAGAAGAAATAATTGAAAGAAGAAGCGAAAGAATAAAGCATTTCAAGCTTGGAAAGGGAAGCTACGCGGCCAAAATATACTCGCGTCCCGTGCATTATTACGACGAGGGGAGCGGAGAGTACAGGGAATGTGACCGCTCGCTTCATGAGGATGGAGAATGCTGGATATCCGGAAACGGTTTGATAAGAGCAAAGCTGCCGAAGTCGCTTGAAGGAGAAAACAGGGATGTCGGGATATTCCGAGGAGAAAGGTACATAAAGTGGGAGTACCTGCCGATGAGAAAGAAAAAATTCAGAGACGGCAGGCTTCAAAACGCATCCCCTCGTCAGGGTGAGGAGAGTAATGTTTACAATGGAGTAATATACCCCGAGATCTGCAAAAACGCCGACCTCAGCTATGAGGTAACGGAAAACGGAATTAAAGAAAAGATTATTCTCAAAGCAAAGAAAAGATCGTATAAGTTCAGCTTTCTGATGACTCTGTGCGGATATACCGCGAAAGAGGGTGAGGACGGAAAAAGCGTACTGTTTGAGCCTATTACGACGCAGGATGAGGAAAGCGCCGATACTTTACGCATGAGCGAGCTGTTTATGTACGATAATAACGGCGCGTGCAGCGATTCCGTAAGCTGCAGGCTGAAAAAAATAAACGACAGTAAATATATTATAACGGTTGAGCCGGACAGAAGCTGGATAGAATCAGGGGACCGGCGTTTCCCGATAATAATCGACCCGACCATTGAATACACGGCAAGCTTTACAAACAATATCACTTCAAGGACGATAGCCTCAAACGGCAGCGTTTTGTACGGCAGCAGCCGTAAGGTAGGCTTTGAATCGGCGTCAACGGAGTACAGAACATATTTCGAAATAACTCCCGCGTCGCTTCCTGACGGAGCGGTAATTGAAAACGTTTTCCTGAATATCGAATGGAGCAATCCCGAACAAATGAAGGTGCTGCTGCTGTGCAGTCTGAGCGACAGCGTGGATATAAGCACGGTAAACTGGGGCAATAAACCTCAGGAGATAGCTTCGATAGCCAACAGGATACACACCATGACCAATTCGCTCTCAGCCAATATAACTTCGGCGTATAAGGCGTCAGACGGAGCTTTGAAGGCGGTGCTCAGGGCGGAGAAAAACACTTGTGATTCCTGCTCCGACGTCATAGATTTTCTGAGAGGAGACTGCAGTCTGGAGATTGAGTATACAGTGGCGACGGAAGAGTATGATTACAGCGATTATCAGCACCAGTATCAGGAATATCAGCAGATAGACGCGGGTCGCGGAAGACACGGAGAGGTAAATCTTAGAACAGGTAATCTGTCTTTTGAGATACCGCTGCTTGACCCGGATCAATGCTTCATTCCGTTCAGTATTTCATTGATTTACGATAAATCAATGCATTATTATGACAGCTGGAAGCTTTCTGTCGATCAGAAGCTGGTTGATGCCGCCCAGAATCAACAGGGCATTAAGAAAATATATACTGACAGCGCCGGTAAGGAGCATTTGCTTGTTGAGGACAAAGTTGGTAGTTATACTGATATAATCGAATATTCAGGCATGCAGGCAAGAATTTATAATGATATTGATTACAATGGAGACATTCTTTTGTTTGACAACGGTATCGGCGGGGAATTCGGAGATAAACTACATTTTAACAGTAACGGCGACGTAGCATTTTATACTTTCTTTGAGAAATACCCTAAATACGTATATGAGTACGGTTCCTCTCACCGCCTTATTTCGGTAAAGGTTGGCGATAATAAAGTCGCCCAGATTTCGTACGATTCAAACGGACTGAGCGGGATAAGCGACAATGCCGGACACACGACTTCAGTGGAATGTAACGCTGTCGGGATGATTACCAGTATTACTAAATACGACGGGTCAACTACGTCGTTTACCTATGAAGGCAAAAGACTGAAGTCATTGACTACGGAAAGCGGAATGGTGATAACATTTGGTTATAAAACAGGCGAAGATAAGGTGGTCTCCGTTTCATACGCTAAAAGGTACTCGTCCATATCAGGTACTTCTGTGTCATCGTATTCAGCGCCTAAGACCATTGATACAGTCCATATCACATATTACGATAATAAAAAGCTAACCGCCGTATACGGCAAAAACAATATAAAAACCATGTATCTGTTTGATGATAAAGGAAGGATAGCTTCGGTATATGAGGATTATTCATCATTTACTTATAATTCTTCATACCCTCATATAAACAAACCGAACTTTACCCCGAGTGTTGCGTATTCATATACGGACACTGACAGAAACAGAACAAACTCGCTTTCTTATTTTGTACCTGCAATGCGTGTATCACAGGTTTCTATTGACCGTAATATCGATAATAACTATATAACGTCGGCGCCGAAACCCGGAATTACGCCGGCTGATATGGAAACCAAGTATGACCGCGGATGGTACTGTACATCCAACACAAGCTGCACCGAGGTTTCAGATGTAGCGTATATTTCCGGAACGGATACATTTAAATTAGTTGGCAATAATGGAAGCTGTGCGATAAGACACGGTGTGAATTTGTATGACTTGTTTCATCCGAGTACGGTTGACGGAAATATGATTTTGGTATCCGCATGGATTAAGGCTTCGTGCAGTAACAGCGATTCTTCAAAACTGATATTTAGAGTGACAGCCATGTCCACGACCAAAGATAAAAAGAGAGTATATGAAATAAATCTTGATAAATCATATACAGGTTGGCAGTATGTTGCTGTTCCGGTCAATCTGAATTGCAGTTCATCTGACGTTGTGACGGATATCTTTGAATTATGGCATTTGTTCCTTGATGTGGACTATTCAGGTAATTCCGGAGTTTGTTATATAAACGACCCGCGGATGACTCCGGTTTACGGCGAAAGCAAATATCTGAGCATAATTAATGCAAACGAGGCGCAGGGTACATTTGAGTTGGATTATGTAAGCAGCAACGGTTATTACGAAACAGAAACGAATACAGTGAACTCGCAAAGCCAAATATTAACTACCAAAACTATCAAGGACAGAGACGGCAAAAGCTATACAACCAATGATACATGGAATAAAAAAATAGACTCGGATGATAAGCCCTGGAAGTATTATAAGGATGTGAGCGGTCTTGAACATATCACCTGTTATGATTACAATACACTCAAAGAGGTGGATAAGGTCCGGTGCGCCGGCAGTACATGGATGCGTGACGTGGGGTATGAATATACTGCCGATTCCGCCGGAAGTTATGTGGATTATAAAATGAGCAGCTCAGAGGATGACAGAGGAAAAATAACGGAATATTCCTACAATGATAACAGTAAGCGCATAAAAAGTATTACAGACCCAAATGGAAATACAATTAATTATACGTATAACAGCGACGGAACGGTCAAAGCAATATATGCTGGAACTGATACTGCAAACGGAAACAGCATGAGCTATGAAAAAGGACTGCTGACTTCAGTAAGCAGCAACGGGATGTCTGTCAACTATACATATGACGGGATCGGGCGCGAAACAAGCGTGAAAATAGGCTCGAATAATATATACACAAAGACCTACAGCGACAATTCAGATGGAAGCTCCTCGGTAAGCGTCACATATAACGGCTCCGGAACTGTCATGGTATTCAACGATACGCGAGGAAATCCGGTAAAAACTACAGTGGCAGGAGCTACCGTATCAGAGATAAAGTATAATTCCTCCGGTGAGATAAGCGAGCTGACAGACTATTTGAGCGGGAATAAATATATATACGAATATAACAGTCATGGAAATGTTACAAAAGTATTCAAGGTTGCAGCAAACGCAGTCTCATATTCCGCATCGGATACGTTTATTACATATGTGTACGATGCAAATGATCCTGGCAGACTGTTAAGAAAGCTGTACGGGTATGAGCAGGGAGGAAATTTCTATTCTAAGGGGAATTTGAGATATAATTATTCCTATAAACAGGGGACTAACGGGGGGACGCTGCCGACAAACGAGCTGATAGGAGTTGAGGCATTGGGATGCTCGTATGATACAGTTCAAAAGAATTCTTTCGGTAATGTAACAACGAGAACAATAAAAGCCGAAAACGCAGTTTCCGCACCCGCCATGCTTGAGTATAGCTATGGATATGAAGATTTTGATAATTATCCTCCGAAACATCTTGACAGCGCGGTAGAACGAACATTTTTAATCAGTAAGGTGAAAACTCTGACATTTTCTGAAACTGGAGATGTTATAGATTTCACTTATGACAATAATGGAAATATAGTTAAAATGGATCATAAAACCTCGGACACTGCTCAAAGCGGAACAGGAAGTACCGGATATGTGGAGTACAAATATGATAGTCTAAACCGAGTGATAAGAGAGAACAACAGCGCGCTGGGACAAACGATTCTATATGAGTATGATAACGGTGGAAATATAACCTGCAAAAAAATTTATCCATATTCTACCGAAAATATTACGGAACCACTTGACAAAATATATGAAATGTGCTATAATCCTAACAGTTGGAAAGATCAAATGGTGAAGGTTAGCATAAGCTGTACGGAAAACAACTGCGAATGTACCGTCACAGAGGGCATATCATATAATAATATAGGAAACCCGACGAACTACCGAGGCAAGAGTGTAACGTGGAGTAGAGTAAACCAGATGACGCAGTACGGAAACGTAA
>CALYAD010000022.1 GCA_944393415.1 uncultured Clostridia bacterium
TGTGTCAGGAAAGGAGTGGGGCTCAAAGCGGTATCTTTGCATGAAATATTTGACCGAAGCCACAACAGAGGTGGCATAAATGGCAATCTAATAGCATATGCCGCCGACGGAGTCAAGGGTCAAGATAAACGGCTTCGCCGCCCTTGACACCGCCGTCGGCATATGCTCTCCGGCAATCATGTGGAGCGTAGCCGCTCCATCACCGGAATTCCGGTGCGCAACTTCATTTTATCAGAGACAAATTTGCGAAAAATACTTGACAGTACCAACTTACGCGGCCGCAGTGTTCAGAATTGCGCGACGTATTCATTTTAATATATGATAGGCTGTTTGACCGCGCAGTCGATAATTCCAAAATTTTAAATGTAACAGCACTAAAAAGGGAAGATTTTATTTCTGTAAGGGACGGAATAAAAACGGAACTTGACAAAATATCAAAGGAGTAAAAGACTTGAAAGCAATACTTATAAATAAAGATAAAACGCTGCGTTGGGACGAAGTTTCTGATCCCAAAATCAAAGCCGACGAGGTTTTAGTGGAGATCCATGCCGCCGCGCTCAACCGCGCGGATCTGATGCAAAGAGAAGGCGACTATCCTCCGCCGGAAGGCTGTCCGGAGTGGATGGGACTTGAGATTGCGGGCGTGATAATTGAAATTGGCATTGAAGCCAAGGAAAAATCCGATTGGAAGGTGGGAGACAGTGTATGCGCCCTGCTCGGAGGCGGCGGATACGCCGAATATGCCGCTGTGAGGTATGATATGCTGATGCCGATTCCGAAAAACTGCTCCATGGTAGAAGCCGCGGCAATTCCGGAAGCGTTTGCGACGGCATATCTGAATCTCTTCATCGAAGGTAATATAAGATCAGGAGACACACTACTGATGAACGCTGGGGCATCAGGACTTGCCAGCGTTATCATTCCTATGGCAAAGGCGTTCGGAGCAAGAGTTATAACCACTGTGCGTTCCGATGAAAAAGCAAGTTCTATTAAGCATCTTAAGGCTGACGTGATCGTTAACACATCTAAGGAGGATATTTCAGAGATTCTCAGAAAAGAGCTTGCAAACGGACAAGGAGTTGATGTCGCGATCGACTGTCTTGGCGGAGAGAGCATGGGTAATTGTATTAATTACCTGAAATACGGCGCTCGGTGGATCATGATTGCCGCGCTTGCGGGAACAAAAACCGAGATAGATCTCAAAAATATATACATAAGGAACATAAGGATCATCGGCAGCACTCTCCGCTCCAAGGCTCCGGAAGTCAAAGCAAAAATTCTTGCGGGCATAGTACGGGATATCTATCCGAAGATTGAAACAGGAGAGGTAAAGCCGACAATATATAAAGTATTGCCGATTACCGAAGCCGAGGCCGCGCAGGATATCCTTTATCGCGGAGAAAACGTGGGAAAGGTGGTTTTAAAGGTTAAGTAAATTCAGTATAAAGAAAGAGCGGGCGGAATCTTACGCCGATTTCTGCCCGCTGAATTTTTGTGTACAGAGAGGTAGCCAAAAAACGCTAACATATCAAGGAGCTTGGGGATAAATGTCTGCTATAGCACAATAAATCGTATAAACCGATCTCTTTTGGAGTTGACGACTGTGTAATTACTGCAAAAAGGTTTAACGATAAAAAAATAGGGACAGCAGAAAGAACGGATTGAACGAGATTGTATAAAAACTTCTATTAACTTATACTATTAGCTGACCGAAAAATAAATACAAAGCATATAAGTCCGAATAAATAAATTTCCGTATAAGCTATCAGGGCATTAATAAGAACAAGAAATATTATTGTCAAAATATCGTATTGATTTTTATGACTTCGGTATGTAACAATAACTTTATATATATTGAAAATAAAGACTCCTAGCAAAACTATAAGCAGTAATAGTATATTTATTTTTGTAAAAACATCATTGTTTCCACCAATTATTGAAGTCCCAGTGTAAATACAAATAATTATTTTTAAAATTATGTATATGCACCATATACATAACAGTGAAAAAGCCGAACTTTTAAATACATTTCGTATCCTAACAGGGCCTTTGTTTCTGATATGCCTGTAAAAATAATATAATAAATTAAAAATAACATATATCATTATAAACATGGCTATCAGTAATACAATTATTTGTGGCAACTCACCATTAATAATATTATTAGTATTATTAATGCTTTAAATCCCTTCCTCTAATACTCTACTCCAAATAAAATCTGTATATGCTTTTGCTATTGCATTATGTTGAGTTTCGGTTAACTTTATTTCGGTATTATTATTTACATCTAATATTTGGGTAACCGCATTAATATCATTAATGGTACTTATCATATAATAAGTTATATCGTAGATTTCCTGATAAGAATATTCATTAGTGAAATCTGTATATCTTGTATCTGTTCCACCCGAAAAATAGTATGTACGCATAGCGTTGTATAGACTACTTTGTATATCATTGCTTTAATTCTTCTACACAAGGTATAAAATAACAAATATCCATTGAAGTCCCACTATCATATATGTTAAATACATCACAGCAAGTATTATACCTATAAGAAGTAAGCAGTACAAAATCCGAATAAAAATAGAAAATTTGAAGTTGTATTTTTTAGGTAACTTGGAACGTGATATAACACAGTTATTTACACTTTCACGATAAGCTAAAACCAGCATAATAATCCCTGATAATGTAAACATAAATATAGCCACATAACCACTGACGGCAAAAACGCTTTCGACGCCATCAAGGTTATCTATTCCATTGGGAAAAAATATCGCCAATATCTCAATAAGCGAAATTGTAGCATATATGCATATAGAAGAAATGAGCGCTTTCGGGAAAACCCTTTTCTTCATTATTTTTTGTCCGGAAGACATATCAGAAGTCAGTGTATATATTTTGGTTTGCCTCAAAGTTCGTATTAAATGCATTATGGCATATATTGCCGCAAGTGTTATGGCAATACCGCATACACAAACTGCGGTACTGATTAAGCATATCGTAATTGAATCCGACATTATATTTAACTCCCATTCTCAATATTGTATTTATCAAATAAAAAGTCAGTAAATGCTGCTGCAATTGCAGTTTTTCATATACTCGATAAATCTATTATATTGGTTATATCGTTGACGGAATTAAATTTATATTGGGATAAGATTTCAAAATCTACTATTAGCTAACCTTAAAATGATGACAAAAGATATAAGACCTGTCCAATATATTCCAATAAATACTATCAAAATATTGGTAAAAGCAAGGAATATCATCATCAAAATATCGTCTATTCTATTAGTTTGTTGGTTTTGGGATCTTCGGTATGTAACAATAATTTTGTAAATATTGAATATGAAAACGCCTAACAAAGCGATTAGCAATAACACTATATTTATTATAATAAATATATCGTTATTACTACTAAATATTGAATTTCCTGTGTAAATACAAGTAATAAATTTTATAATTATGTATACACACCAAGTAAATAACACGGATAATACTAAGCCATTAATTATATTTCTTATTTTGATAGGTCTGGTGTTTTTGATAAAACTGTAAAATCCGTATAATATATTAAGAATAATATAAAATAGGACTACCGTGGTTATCAGGAACACGATTATTTGCGACACCTCTCCATTAAAACTATTCATAATCTAATTTTCCTCTTCTAATACTCTGCTCCAAATTAAATCTGTATATGCTTTTGCTATTGCATTATGTTGAGTTTCAGTCAGCGTTATTTCAGTATTATTATCAACATCTAATATTTTGGTAACCGCATTTATATCATTACTGGTACTTATCATATAATGAGTTATCTCGTAGAGTGTCTGATATGAATATTCATTGGTGAAATCCGTATACCTTGTATCTGTTCCACCCGAAAAATAGTATGTACGCATAGCGTTGTATAGACTACTTTGTATATCATTGCTTATATTGTATGCATCGGTATCTGCGTAAAGATCAGGCATGGAAAAAGTAAATCTCTCGTCTCCAATATATGATAATGTAGTGTTGTATATTGAAGAATACGAACTCCAATCGGCGGTATCTCTTTTAATATATGGGATTAAAGTACGCAAATCCATCGCCCATCCACCGAGATTATCGGCTCTGTTTTCAGCCAGATATATACCACCGAAATTACCAATAGTAGTATATAAAAGTACATTTAATGTAGCAAATAAATGGTCAGTATCAATTACACTTCCATCCGGAGCATATAACGAATATTCATTTTGACTTACAGTTTCTGTCATGTAATTATAAAGCAATGGCGAAATAGTTTGTACATATGTCAGAAATTCAGCATCTACTTCACCGGCTGCTATATCCCAAAGACCACCATAATTTGTACTATTATACCTTGTTTGTCTGATAAGCTGACAAACAAGTTCATGAGCAGAATCCATGTCATCAGCATAGTTCATAGCCATATTTTCCAAGATATATAGGTATTCCCAGAAAATACTTTCATGAAATAATTGAATGGTTGCGGGACGGGATGTAAGCTTTTTTACTTCATAATAATATGTTGTCCCAGCATTCAGTGCATATGTCAAGTTGAAATTCAATGAATCACCGTCGTTATCTGATGTAGCTATGATATTATGTGGTGAGTCTTTGTGTAGCGCTACGTAAGTATCCGCGGTACCGGTTGAATAAAAACAATATGTGTCAGTCTGTCTTGGAGTTACAGAAAACCAATATGACTGTCCGTTATTAATTGTCATATTAGTTATTTTCATGTTCTCTCCTATTACAAGCTCTTCACCATTTTTGGCAATTGCTTCGAGCTCCCACTCTTGGTTTAATTTATTATCGTCACGCAATGTGACCAATGCGTAATCATTTAATGAATTTGCGATGGGATTAGCATATAAAGCAAAATTAAAATCTTCATCGTTAGTAACAATTTTTATAGTTCCGCGAGAAGTTGTGTATGCTTTCCATTTAGCGGGGTTTTGTGTAAAGTTTGTTGTTTTCCAAACACTATATGTACTGGCTCCCGGAATATCTATCACATATGATACATAATAATTAGGATTATCTGTTGATTGTATGTTATAGTAACCACCAACAGTATTATAAACGAATTTCACTTCTTGATCTAAATTCGAATTTAATGGCATTGCATATATATTATCATTTGTGCTAAAGGTTAAATAATTACCGGTATTATAATTTCTTATTCTATATGTATATTCTGAACTTATTTGTGTTAATGGCAGTATATTATTTGAATATCTGACAACTACAGAAGGACGGTATACCGAGTTCTCGTATTCACTTGAATAGACATACAGAAATGTAGCTCCGTCATTATCGTTAATAAGGAAACCGTAATAACTGTCAAAAAAGCTCTGATAGCCTCCATTAGCATCTAAGATTGGTTTTATATCTAATTGAATGCTGGCAAGCCCGTCAGCTTCATTTATTAAAGTACCGGGATTTTGTGTGGTGACCTGTGTACCTCTTTGCGGCCATCTGCTGTACGAAAAATATGTGATATCAGGGTCATACACAAAGTCGTTTTCATTGCTTTCAAACATATACTCGTTCCAGTATTCGGTAATGTTTGCGGCGTATATATAATATCCGTCTTCATAGAAAGGATAATTTTTGCCGTATAACTGAATTTCTACACCGTTAACAGTATAACTGTCCGGGATATATGGAACATTATGAAATTTGATACAGGCATATTCATCAGTTCCTATATACAGCCTATCCTCAACAGCACGTGCATTAGTGGGGGATCCTCCGCCTCCGTATGCAGGATAATGAGATGTGTCCATAATATTTGAAGTATACTGACTGCTCTGTATATATGGATCAATCGTCACCGGATAAACTCTATCCTCATCACTTAGCCACTCGGATGAGGGAGTATAGGTTATCTCAATGGTCTTCTTGCCCTGAACAACGTTTACCTGAATGTCGGCTGAAGCCTCTCCGGCGTCATCATACATAACCGGAAGCCCCGCCTTGAACAGCGCCTCATCGTCCTCGTTGTAGAAGGTGACCTCTCCGTTTTCCGAGAGTACGGCGTATACTCCCTTGATGTTATTAACATTATATGTAACTCTGTAGGATCTGAAATCGGATTTTTCGTTTAGTATCAGATCTTCTTTTACCTTCTGGTGCGCGATGCTGTAACGAACATC
This sequence comes from uncultured Clostridia bacterium, assembly GCA_944393415.1. Lineage (GTDB taxonomy): Bacteria > Bacillota > Clostridia > Oscillospirales > CAG-272 > SIG673. The sequence goes on from CALYAD010000022.1 coordinate 6,177, forward strand.
GAGATAATCGCCGAACGCGTCCTCGTATATGATTCCGGACACGGCTTTACCCAGGCTCTGCACGTCTGTAGTCGTTTTTCCTTCATTGGGCTTCAGCGCCTCGTTCTCAACACCCTTGACCTTGTTCAGCTCAGAATAAACGGAACCGTCCTCGGAGACGGTAAGTCCCCATGAGACCTTGAACTCGTCTGTCTGTATGCTGACAAGCTTATCCTTGTTCGCTTTACTTGCGAACTTCACCTTGAATTTGTCGTTTCTTGTGCTTTTCTCTCCTGTAAAGATATTTGTGGAAAAAGTATTGTCTACCTCTTTCCATTCCCCGTCGTCGTCAAGATAGTTGACATGTTCGGCATAAGCTACCGCGAAATATGTACCGTCTCCTGTCAGATAGTGTTTAACGAATTCCTCTCTCCTGCTTACGTCCTCGCTTACAATGTCGGCTCCTGTCAGCTACTCTTTATCCGTGGTTATAGTTACGGCGAATACCGGCAGGGCTGCGGTAAGAAGCATTATTGATACAAGTAAAAAAGATATTATGCGTATTATTTGTTTTCTGTTCCTGTTTTTAATGACCATGATATTCCTTTCTGTTATTTTTTATTCTGTTGTTATGTTTTATTATAGGGGAACTGAGAACAGAAAGCTCCGGACAAATCCGCGTCAGCGCGCGGAATATCCGGAGCAAAAACTCTCTTTGATAAGTTTACAGCGAAGAATATTAAAAGCATAGGAAAAAGACGCGGGATAAAAATAATACCCACAAGACATATATCCTGTTTTTGTTACCTGTACCAATAATTCCTGTTTCATTTGCTTATCTCCATTACAAAAATGGGCGTTAATGCATAAAATGGGTAACTATGGATATCTATGTTTGTATTATACAATATATTATTTGTAATGTCAATACTTTTTTGATTATTTTTTATAACTAAATTAAGATGTCACCCGTCTTTTAGGCAGGTTGCGCCACTTGATTTTTTCAGTAGGCTCCTACTGAAAACGTTGAATGACGGGGTTTAGCCCCTTATTGAATTTTTGAGATTTGAGAAATAAGTCCTCAATAAACCGGCATAGTGATTAAAAATGTTTGAAAAAATACAAAAAAGTATTGACAAAGTGTAAAGAGATGAGTATAATAAAGGCAGAAAAGTAGAAATATTTCAGAATCGGAGGACAGAGAGATGACGCGAGTAAATATAAATATTCAGAAGAAGTGTCGCGAATGCGTGTATTACGAGTGTTTTTTCTCCGTGCCATTCGGACATAGTGAAAACAGAATTAAAATAAAGCTCCGGTAGCAGCGAAAACGCAATGAGCCGGAGCTTTGTGCTTTTTTGGAAAGGAGGAAGACGCGGAAAGAAATATTTGAAGTGAAACGACGATATAATTACGCACTATACTTATGCCAACGAGGGCAGAGCGGTAACAGATGTTTATCCCGTGCATTATTCATTCATATTCTCGGTTTTGACGTTTTGGGATAACGTCACCAGTGACTTTTTTAAGTCCTTCATAGTGATTTTCGACATTTTTATCCATCCTTAGTTTGTGTCTATTATTATATAATTTTTACATTTTTATGTCTACTTTTATAGGAGAACTTAAGTCATGAAGTATGAACAACGGTTATTAGCAATTTTATTATTTTATATTATAATAGAGAATATGGGAATCATGGCGTTTGCTATGAATACTGGATTTACCACAGAAAACATATCGAATGAAAAAATGATTACCTTTGTTGATAATATAAACATCAAGTTATTGGAAGAAGAACCCAGAGGAATGTCAATAGAGTGTTATGACATCAATAAAAATGGTATGTTTGCGATAGGGACAGAGAGATTTGAACAGAAAAAAATAGCGGTATATAATATTGAAGGTATCTTTCAATATGGTATTTCTTTTGATAGTAGTGGAACTTTCTATCTTGAGTTGACAGATGATGATAAGTTGATAATTTATTTTGTTCGTAGTGACATGGCTGTTTCGGTAAATTCAGTAGGGGAGGTTGAAGAAGTATTAAATATTCCGGATACATTAGATAATAACCGCTATTGGAGATATATTCAAGCGCCCAAAAAGAAAGTAGGAGAAACACAATATAAACTGAAGAACGACATGGGAATATTGAATATATTTGCAACATCATACTCGCAAATAGTTGCTATAGACGCCGAAGGAAATGAGACAGTAATCTTTGATGCAGACACGACAGCAGAGCAAGTTACAATAATAATCATAGTGTTTATAGGCATTACTATATTTATTGTCGCTTTTACAATTTATATAGTACGTCTGATAAAACAGAATAAGAATAGTAACACAAGATAAGTTAGATAAGCCGTTTGCGGCTTTGGCAGAACTCAGCGGCGTCAGCTTGCGGTGAAGTACATGCCTGGCGGGACGTTATCTAATCCTAAGATTGTATATACGTATGACGTCGGAAGATTCATTAATGTGGATTAGGGAGTGGCTTGGTATTGAATAAAAATAAAAAATATGTGTTATGTGCTATTATGGGTATACTTGTTATATTAGTCACATCATTGATAAGCTACTTTGATAGTTTAGTTGATATTGAAGATGCTGCGGTAAACAATCAAAACGGTGATATAGCATATTTATTAATTGATGATGATATCGTGGTTAGAGTATATAACAAGGAGGGGAAATTTCTTTACGGTAAACGTATTAAGTCGCACGGTGGTATAGGATATGTTTATTATACAGATGAAGGACTTAATATTTATTCCGTGAGGGGCAACAGGCTTTATATATACAATGAAAGAGGTGATTTGATTTCGGAGGAAGAGACTGAAATTGAAATAAGAAAGGAATTTGCGGACTGGGAAAAACAGGAAGGGGTTATGACATACAAATTAAATGGACATATTTATACCTATAAAAAAAGCTTATTTCCACGAAAAATTATATGTTATATTATAGATGAGTCGAGCGGAGAATATACGGAAATATATAATGGAGAAGCGTATAAAAGGAGGTAGCGTAAAAAAATATATTACATCGCATCAGAATGCAGACGCTTTCAAACATAAATTTTCTAAAAAGCCGGACGCTTTTTGTTTGCATAACACGAAAATTTTTCAAATTCTATTTGAGCAACCTTTGGCGGTTAATGATAGCAATATAAAAAAGATAATTGTAGAATACGATACTGTTATTTTATATGTATTTAATGATGATATGCAAACAGATATGAAGATAATATGTTCAAATACTATAGGATTAACACGTGGATATGAAAGATTACACGTGCTGTATCCAAAGGTAAGAAGGTTAAAATTAAAATAGCAAAGGTACCCAATAAAACATTGAGAAATAGGATTATGCAATGGTCTCAAAAGGCTAACTTAGGCATGCTTAGAACCGATATTTCTGAAAATAAAATCGTTTACTCTTGTTGTGATTTAGAAACACCCATTCCTGACAGGTATTCTTTTTCCGTGGAATGGCATCAGTGTGATAAATAATTCCTGCGAAGTATTCTGCTGCGTTGAAGGAAATTAAAACAAACGGAATGTATGGTGTAATTGATGTTACAAGAAAAGGGCTTGTAACTAGGACAGCATCGGGTTTTGATTGCGTAGATGTTTCAATTAGATAGGAGGAACTGTTATGATAGGCGTTTATGATTTATATGATTTACATTCTATATTTACTGGAATTCGTTTATTTCCAAATAGTAAAATAAATTGTAAACTCATTTTAAACATAATTCGGGTATTAAAATCCAAAGAAGACAAAACAAATCAATTTAGAGTCGCAATACAACCTATACTCAAACAAGATAAGGAACATCTGTATGATTTTGCATTTGTTGAAAACAAATATACATATTTTCCGTTACCGTTTTTAAAAGAAGATAAAATATATCAGCTTTTAATTGAAGCATGTGAACAATTATTAATTGCTATAAAGGAGGAAAATGCAGAAAAGATATATGACTTAGCTGATTGTTTACATGATTTACCAATAGTTCTTACTCAAAATAAATATACTATTCCAAAACAATTCTGGGAAATTGAAATAGAAGGATATAGAAAAAAATGGGATAAAGATTTCTTGAAAAAGTCACAAAAAAGATTTTGAGTGATTCTTAATATATACTGCTTTACTATAGAAGGAGCACTCACGAGGAAGGAGACAAAGTACTCGGCTTCACCTATGACGCGTGGGGAAATGTGAGCATCACAGAATCATCCGAAATAAGCAGTTTGGACGGGGAAGACGGAACGGACTACGTTGTAGACTATATATATGACGAGACAGGAAGACCAATAAGCTTTGCTATCAGCAAAAACGGCGGGGCATATGAGTACTATTTCTATGAGACAAATATGTTTGGGATGTACTCAGGATATACCACGGAGACTTAACGGATGTTGTATCCTTTACCTACAGCGCGTATGGTGAAGTGACGACCACTGTAATACTGTCCAATGTTTGTACCGAAGATTTTCTTCAGGCGGCAATGTTCCGTTACCGCGGGTATATTTATGACAGTGAAAGCGGACTATATTATCTTTATACAAGATACTATGACCCTGAAGTGGGAAGATTCATAAATATAGATGACCCCGGAGTACTGACAGCGTCTCCCGGAGCTTTAACGGATAAGAATCTGTATTCATACTGCGACAATAATCCGGTAATGAGGAGGGACGATGGCGGAGCTTTCTGGGACACGGTATTTGATTTACTCTCACTTGCGTCGAGTGTAGTAGATGTAATAAATAACCCTGATGATCCATGGGCATGGGCAGGGCTTGTAGGAGATCTGATTGACGTAGCCGTACCATGCGTAGGCGGAGTAGGAGAAATTACACGTGCCGTATCCAAAGGCAAGAAGGTTATGGATGCCGCGGATGATGTACACGATGCCGCGAAAGCCGTGGATAACATTAGTGATGCGGCGAAAGCTGCCAAAAACAGTGCTTGCTTCATAGCCGGAACTTTAATTGAAACGGAAAACGGCGGCATACCGATTGAAGAAATAACCGCGGGGATGATGGTATATGCGCATAATCCCGATACCGGAGAAACAGAGCTTAAAGAAGTGGTACAGACATTTGTCCGAGAGACAAACGAGCTTGTACACATCAAAGTAAATGGCGAGGAAATTATCACGACGCCGACACATCCGTTCTGGGTACCGCAAAAGGGTTGGACAGATGCGATACAACTCCGCGCAGGGGACAGATTGCAACTTCTCAATGGCGAATATGTCATTATTGAGCAGGTACAACATGAACTGCTGGAAAGCCCGGTAACCGTATACAACTTTGAGGTTGAGGGATTCCATACATACTTTGTTGGTGAGACGAGTGTGTTTGTGCATATGGAACATCAATGAATATAGATGGTACGGTTCATGATGCTTTTAAAGGCACACCAAAAATAACTAACAAAATACAAATATGGTTAGATAAGAATAATTTTGGGAAAAAGTAATGAAAGTTTATGGTCGAAAAAAGAAATCATCAAAAGCAATTAAATTATCAGAGGTAAGTATTGATGCTAATTTGGAAGAATTAAAGACAATTATTAATGGGTTAGTAAAATTTGAAAAACAGGTAGAAAAATATTTAAATGCTGATTCACAAGATGATTATGTAGGGCATTTTCATTATAGAGATTATTCTTCACTTTGGTCTGCGGGAGATTCAGATTTTATTGTTTGTGTATCACAAAAAAATACATAAAGTAGAAATATATATGTGAACATTCTTTAATATGAACAGTGAATTTTCAAAATATAAAAGCTTAAAAAATGGAATTACATCAATTTTACTTTGGCAGAGGATGCTTTAACATATATAGGTGACGATTCTTCTTCAAAAAAGAAATTCTGTTGGCTGATAAAGCTGAAATTAATTTGGGGTGAAATATGAGTCATTTGTGTTTAATAGTAATAGATAATATATTTACAAGTAAAAGAGAAGAGTTATTAAGTCAGGTAGAAGAAAAGGCACATAGCTGCGGAGTGGGAATTGTATCAGATCTGAAGATTTTAAATGATAAGTATCAAGACATAATAAAGTGTTTTAATAATACAAAGGTTATGTATTTTAGTGTTAGTGACAAAGAAGGTATTGTTACTTGCGAAGATTTATTATGTCCGGATTGGTGTAATGTACATGAAAAGAGAGACAGATCATTTGTGGAAAATTTGAAGATACTTCAAGAAATAGTATCTGTTAGTTCTCATAATGATACACATATTTTTGTGGGCATGGACCTTGGTTTATATAATGATTATTTAGAGATACATTGCCAATTGGATAATTTAGTTCAAACTATTCAATTATTAACTGAAAAGGAGGGTTATGTTCCGGATTTACACATTATAGTGAAAAATTTTTAAAAATCATATTAATGGTACTTCATGTAAAAAACAGGAGTTTATAATTATGAATTTTAAAGAATGGTTAGATAAACAATTATCCCAAAATATTCCTGAGAATGTAACCGCATTTAATTTTAATATTTACGAGCAAGAGATAGATTCTCAGTATGATGTACAACTTGTAGGATGTATCAAATATGATACTACTAATGATGATTGGGCTTGTAAACCACAATATAGTACAGGCGAAGATTTATTTCAATTTAATTCTGATAACTGGGAAAATGCCCTACGAGCTTTAATAAATATGGTAAATGATTATTTACTACAGTGTAATGAATTAAATCGTTTGAGGCAAGCCAAATATATTACTGCAGGTTTTGTAGATGGAGATTTGGAGGTGATAATTTCGAGTTAATATAATAATTAAAACTGTTAAAGAGAAAAATCCCCTACATAGAAGCAGAGGAGTTATTCAATGGATTATTAATTTTATATCATTAATGTTAGCGAATTTTTTAACATCATCAAAGTCCATATAACCAATAAAATCAGTGTATTCATTATTATCTTTTTTATATGTGATAAATACACACTTAGGTACAACAAAGGACAATAGTATAAACCAGCCTTTAAACGATGTAATTTTATAATAATCAATTTTCACAATTTGTTTTAAAGATAATTCCAATCTATTCTCTCCATTATTAATGTTAGGATAAATAACTTTAATACTGTCATTTTCTAATAATAAATATTTATTTTTACATTGCGATATTTTCCAAAATACAATTATTAAAACAGAATATATCAAAACTATTGTAAATAAGGCTAATAACAATTCTTTTTTAAATGTTAAACAGATTGCAATAATTATTGTGATAATAATAGGTAAAAAAATTACACTTAATAATATTACGGAAGGTTTAAATTGTTTTTTTTCAAGGAAATACATTAATATTTCTCCTTAAATATTCCTTTTAAATATGAAATAAGCAATTTAGATGGAAATACTCCGAAGTTTGGGCAGTTTACAGTATAATTTTTTTATAGCATACTTTATCTGTAAATACCTTTATGAAGTATTAAGCTTCCATCAAGTAATTCAACTAACATAAATGTAGTTTTTATTATTACGGTTTTTTCGTCTGCTTGCTCTTTATATAATTGATAATACAAAGGCAAGTATTTTTTTCATATTCCTCTTTTATTTGTGTGGAACATAATGTATTTTTAATTACATAAAAACTGTATATAGGGTTTTCGTCTCTTGGACGCATATACATTGAGGAAATTACATGACCTTTTATGTTATTTTTTACATAGTAAGCATCCGAAGTATATGCAAATGTACCAAAAGTTCTGCTTAAATACGAGAAATCCAAATACACAGGGGTATCTTTAAAGAGTTCTTTGGCTGATTTAATTGAGCAACAAAATGTTTCACCTTTGTTTAATGGTCTCACATCTATTTTCATATTTAATCCCGCTTTCACCAATCTCCATTAAGTAATCTGTGCAACCACTCTCCCGCTAATAGTAAAAATACCGTCTCTGCTGAAAACAATCTCGCGAAAGCGTCGTACAAGTAGCTTGAGTTATAGCTGTTAGGTAATGTGCGGAGCTTGCCCTACATCCAATACTATTATATAAATATTTATACTCTTTGTCAAGCTTTTTCAGATATTCATGATAATAATAAAAAAGCTGACTCATTCGCTATGAAATTTGCATTTGAGACAGTCCAAAATAAAAAATTTTAAAAAAAATTATTTCGCACCCAACCTTTTTAAATCGTTTTCTGTCTGTTAGCCAAGCGCTTAAAAAAATCGGAAATTTTCGAGAAAAGTTACGGAGGTTGTCTATTGTACTACAAATATGAAAGCGACGAAACACTGATAATGCTGACGCTTGCCGGCGAGCAAATTGCATATGAGGCGCTCGTTGTCCGTTATCAAAATGCGGTCAAAGCCTCTGCCCGTTCGATTACCCATAATGAATTTATGGCGGAGGACGCGGCACAGGACGCTTTTGTAAGCGCCTGGATGAAGCTGAATATGCTGCAGGACAGGTCAAAGTTTTGCGCATGGGTATGCCGTATCGCAAGAAACTGCGCTCTGAATATGCTGATGCGTTTCCGCAGTTATATTCCTTTAGAGACGGTGGAAAATAAAAACATTTATAATGAACGTACATTAAACCCCGCGCAGCTTTACGAATTATCGGAAGAAGCGGACGAGCTACACAAAAGCGTTGAAAAACTGCCAACCAGGGTACGGGAAATTATAAGGCTTCATTATTTTGACGGGCTTTCTATTGCGGAAATAGCCGACAAAATGCACATTTCCGAGGGAACGGTAAAATGGCAGCTTCACGACGGAAGAAAGCGAATAAGAAAGGAGCTTTGCGCAATGAACGAAAAATACAGCGACACGCTTGTACAGCGTGTAATGAAAAAGGTTGAAGAACTCAAGTACTGGCAATATAAGAACGACAAATGCGGATTTGAGAACGTCTACCGCGACGTTCTTCGAGAGGTAGAAGAGCTGCCCGAATCCGTTGATAAAAGCCATGCGCTCGCCGATGTTTTGCTTCGCGGCTGGTGGTGGCTGCCCGGTGAGAAAAACGACGCTCTTTTAAAGAGAATCGCCGATGCGGCAATCGAGGGAAAGAACGAAGAAGCAATGACGTTTATTGTCATTAAGGAAGATTCCAGGTTTTGGGGAAGCGCAAAAATCGAGTTTATGCGCAGTAAACAAATCCCAAGACTTGAAGCGGCAGGATTTAAGCAAACCCTTGGCAGAGAATGGTTCTGGCTCGGGTATTATTACTTCGGTGAAGGAAAAACCGCCGAGGGAAACGAAGCGTTCGATAAGGCGATCGATATACTGACAGAGGAAGACGCTTTTTACAATATGGTTCCGTACGTCCGTAAAATGGAAGAAATTCTTGGCAGCGATTATAAGGAGAAGAAGAAGAATTGCTATTTGATATCCCCTGTCTCCTATGAACTTCACTATACCGACGGAGAATTAAGATTCTGGAAGGAAGAAGGATGTGGTAAAGGAGAGCTTTTTTCCATTGATCGTGATATCAACCGTATATTCCGCACATCCTCACTGTGTGACAGCCGATTTTTTGCCGACATCAGATTAGGCGAAAGCTTTACCTGTACCGACGGCTCAACGCTTACCTTCGCTTCAGACAGCGAAACGGTACATACGCCTGCCGGAACTTTTGAGGGCTGCCGGCTTTGGATCACCAGACATACAAACCGGATGGGAAAATCTGTTTTCAAAACCTATTACAAGTCCGGGGTAGGCATTGTAAAACACGAGCATACCGCAAACGGCGTCAGCGACACAAGAGTGCTTTCGGCATTTCACATTACAGGCGGCGCGGGACTGCTTCCCATGGCTAAGGGCAACAGATGGGAATATTCCGCGCAATACCCTCCGGATATGATCCGCTCGGAGCTGATATATGAGGTTTCTTATGCTGATGACAGCAAAGTAATGCTCACATCATGGGCAAATACAGAACGTCTCAAATACGACGAAAACTCATGGTCCGATATGGTCCAGCAGATCTCAAATGATTACTTTGACACAGACACATACAAAATACGCGATGTCTCTTTCGCCGTAGAGCGCGCCGAAGCGCTTGCAAAAACACCGATGGAAAAGGCGTACACTAAAGCGGCGGCTTCAGTTGTCCGCAGAATGATGGACGCGGAGCCAGACATAAATCCAATCCATACAATGACCTCTCATTGGGATTTTTTTTCAAGAAGCACTGTAATCAAGAAAAACGGCAGCATTACTCTCACGGGACACGATTACCGCTGGGACTTTGAGTATAAAAACGCGGGCGGCATCACTCCACTTTTTTTCAACGATGTTTTGGGTATATTAGATTTTGCGGCAAATTGTATCTGGTCTGATGAATGGCGTACAGACGCTTCCGATATCGTCGAATATGCGTACTACGACAGAAGCATAAAGACGCGGATCAGGTGTGAGGACGGCGGAACTGTTACAACAAAGGCGGGAACCTTTGAAAATTGCCTGAAGCTTATCCTTAATACCGAAGGCTTGATCAATGACTGGGATTATAACTGCCGCACGGGAAATAAAAAATATTACTTCGCAGACGGTATCGGTATCATCCGTACCGAAAACGAATACAATGACGGCGCACAGACCGCTGTATACGAGCTGACCGAATACGATGGCACCGGCGCCGGATATATGCCCTTTGAGGACGGTATGCGCCGCCGCTATGAAGCTCTTGGTCTGACCGACGGCTTTGTAGGCTCGGCTGAATATACTTACGCAGCCGATGAAAACGGAGATATCGTTATCTTCGCCGACCGCACCGGTATACGTGTTCTGCCTTCTCCGATTTCGCGGTACTCCTATGTCGAAAGAGAAATGAAAGAAAGGCGGCTGGGAGATCAGGGAAAATACAAGGAAGTTCATACAAGATACGCGGCAAACAACTTCCATTTAATGCTTTACGCAATTTCAAAGCCGAGCTGGAACAGAAACAACGCAAAAAGATCTGTTGAAATCAACGGCTTCCATTTAAAGCTAATGGAATCATTCGGTGAAAACGGCACGGTTCCTCCCGCCTGGTCCGGACTTTATGCCTGGAACGCGCTTATAAAAGCTGCCGCTCATTTCGGAAAGGGAGAAAAGGAGGACGGCTACGACAGCCTTGAAAAGGCTCTTGTTCATTTGACTGAGTGGTGCGGTTATATCGACGGAACGCCTCTGCCGCTCGGCAGCGGCGAGTTGTTCGGAGGTATCAGGTACGTGAAAGGCAGGGAGCTTATTTTACTGCCTGACGGAACAAAGGAGCCTGTCACGGATGGATCTATGGACGAAAGCTCGGAGATGATGTATTATGTCTTAACCTCCCCCCGCGGCTGGGAATGGTTTAACTCTGTCCGGCAGGAGGAACGCTTCAAGGAATATATTGAAAAAGCAAGAAATCTGGCGGAGACTGAAAACTAATCCGATATTCCGTAACAAAATCTTTTTTGGAGATGTGACTTGACGGACAATTAATAAACAAAAAAGGGCTGACTCAATCGCTTTTAAAAAGCTTTTGACTCAGCCCTTTTGATTATAAAACCTGTATTATCAAAGCATGCGCGGTTTTATCAGTGGTCGTCCTCATCTTCGTCGTTGTAGGTTTCGGACTCGTATTCGTAATCGTCTTCAGTCTCATCGTCGTCCGAGTCGTCGAGATCATCATCGTCATAGTAATCGAAATCATAGACGTATTCCTCAAGCTCGCCGAGATCACGATCGAGCTCCTCGATATAATCTCTTAATTTTATATTTTCCTCGGTCAAAGCGTTATTAGTGGCGGCAAGCTCTTCTAAAACTCCTACTATCTCGCCTAAGATACGGTTTTCGTTTTTGGTCGTGTCAAGCGCCATGCCTTCCATAAGACCTTTTATATATGCAACCTTTTCGGATGTTTTCATATATTACCATTCCTTTCTTACAACATCAGTGTTTTTTATCAGACCCGTATTAAAAAAGCTCAATTGGCTTTGGACATTATGTCTTCGCGATTACGGCAATATCCATAATCAGGCTCTTTCAAGATATTCTCCGGTTCTTGTGTCTATCTTGATTTTTGTTCCGATATCAATGAAGAGCGGTACTTTTATGGTAGCTCCGGTTTCAAGCGTCGCCGGCTTTGTGGTGCCGGTAGCCGTATCGCCCTTAAAGCCCGGTTCCGTATCCGTCACCTCAAGCTCAACAAACATCGGCGGCTCTACCGCGAAAACGTTGCCCTTATAAGATATGACCTTGCATATCATCTCCTCCTTGACGAACTTAAAGCCGTCTCCGAGAACATCAGCGTTAAGAGGAAGCTGTTCGTACGTTTCCAAATCCATGAAGTAATACAGCTCTCCGTCGTTGTAAAGATACTGCATGTCCTTTCTCTCGACATAAGCGGTCTCGAATTTATCGGTAGGGTTGAAGGTTTTTTCCACCACTGCGCCTGTTATTACGTTTTTGCATTTAGTGCGGACAAACGCCGCTCCCTTTCCCGGCTTAACGTGCTGGAATTCGATGATCTGAAGAACGTTTCCGTCCATCTCAAAGGTGACGCCGTTTCTGAAATCTCCGGCCGTAATTGATCCTGCCATGTTTATATATCCTCCAAAATCAGTATGCGGATTGACTATGCGCCGTCTGCGCACAACAACATATGATAATTTTACACTATTTTATCATGTTTTGCAATAGTATTTTATAAAATTTCAGTAAATTTTTTAATTATCTTACATTTTTTCCATATAAGACCTTGAAAATGCTTAAAAAATATAGTATAATAACAGCGTAGCGTTTTATTACGTCAATTATAATTGAAAATATAAAGCCGGTTCAGATAAACCGGCAAACTATCAGAAAGGCATCCAGAAAATGAACAATACGGAAAAAACAATGGACAAGATCGTCGCTCTCTGCAAAACCAGAGGCTTTATATTTCCCGGTTCCGAGATATACGGAGGACTTGCCAACAGTTGGGATTACGGTCCGCTCGGCGTTGAGTTCAAAAACAACGTTAAAAAGGCATGGTGGAAAAAATTTGTTCAGGAGTCCAAATACAACGTAGGACTTGACAGCGCTATCATTATGAACCCCGAGACCTGGGTAGCCTCCGGACATGTCGGAGGATTTTCCGATCCGCTGATGGACTGCAAGTCCTGTAAGACCAGACACCGCGCCGATAAGCTAATCGAGGACTATTTATTTTCAAACGGAATAAACGAAAGTCCCGCGGGCTGGTCATTTGAGAAAATGTCCGAATATATTAAGGAAAAGGGGATCGCCTGTCCCGTCTGCGGAGGTAAGGATTTTACTGACATAAAAAAGTTCAATCTGATGTTCAAGACCTTTATAGGAGTTACCGAGGACTCGTCCTCTACGGTGTATCTGCGTCCGGAGACCGCTCAGGGTATATTCGTTAACTTCCCGAGCGTGGCAAGGACTACAAGAAAAAAGCTTCCTTTCGGCGTAGCCCAGATAGGCAAGAGCTTCAGAAACGAGATCACACCCGGAAATTTCATTTTCCGCACAAGAGAATTTGAACAGATGGAGCTTGAATTCTTCTGCAAGCCCGGAACCGACCTTGAGTGGTTTTCATATTGGAAGGACTACTGCCGTAAGTTTTTACTCGGGCTTGGATTAAGGGAGGAAAATCTCCGCCTGCGCGATCATGACAAGGACGAGCTGAGCTTTTACTCAAGAGCTACGACGGATTTTGAGTTTCTGTTCCCGTTCGGCTGGGGTGAGCTGTGGGGCATCGCCGACAGGACCGATTACGATCTTACTCAGCACTCTGAGCACAGCGGGAAGGATCTTTCTTATTTCGATCCCGAGACAAGCGAGCATTATATACCCTATGTTATCGAGCCGTCTCTCGGCGCCGATCGCGTTGCGCTTGCCTTTCTTGTAGACGCGTATGACGAAGAGGTTATCGACGCCGAAAAGAACGATACCCGCGTCGTTCTGCATCTGCATCCTGCGCTCGCTCCCTTCAAGGCGGCTGTACTCCCGCTGTCTAAAAAGCTCAGCGAGCCGGCTGAAAAAATATTTGACGGGCTTTCCGGGTATTTTAATATTGATTTCGACGAGTCCGGATCTATCGGCAAGCGCTACCGCCGTCAGGATGAGATCGGTACTCCGTTCTGTATAACCTATGATTTTGACTCGGAGACCGACGGTTGCGTCACGGTTCGTGACAGGGACTCGATGGAGCAGGTGAGACTCCCGATCTCTCAGCTCAAGGATTATATTTCGGAAAAAACAGAATTTTAAAGGCGGCAGATCCGTAAAAGCAAATTGTCAGAGGCGGATTTAGCGGATGATTTCAGCGAACCGCTCAGCGCCATACCAAAGGCACTTTAAACGAATTTCAAAATGCTTTTGTGCGGGAGTGTAAAAAACAATAATTTCTCTGATTTTCGGGTTACATGCTGATCAACGTCCTGATTGCGGCATATTTACGTATAAAGATTCTATAAACTAAACGTTTGGGTTTTGGTGTCAGTAAAAAAACAGAAGCTTTTTCATTTCTGTTAAAACCGATAAAAGCGATTTGGGTGATTTTTATGAATACGATATGGTCAACTTACGTTCAAGGAATTGAGACGCTTTATCAGACACGCTTACTAAGGTTTTCGGACATATTTAAAGAGAAATACCAAAAGGTATTTTTAATTGAACAGCGATCAAAGGTATTGGAAATCGGGTGTGGACCCGGCGCGTTAGCCGATTCGCTGTCCCGATGGTATCCCGATGCTCAGATATATGGAATTGACAGAGACAGTAATTTTATCGGGTTCGCCCGGAAAAAGGCTCTTAACGTTAAGTTTTCAGAAGGGGATGCGACGCATTTATCCTTTTCAAGCGAAAGCTTTGACGTTACAATATCCAATACTGTGGCTGAGCACATCGAGCCTTATAAATTTTACGGCGAACAGTACAGAGTATTGAAGGACGACGGCGTGTGCATCGTTTTGTCTGTAAGGAAAGGGATAAATATCAAAGCTCCATGTATACGGGAAGAGTCTGAGTTTGAAAAGGATATCCGGAAGCGAACGGAGAGATATTTCGCCGAGACTCTGAATAAATATTCCGTATGCGCGTATCCTCAAAATGAAGCGGAGCTGCCGTTATTTATGGGAAAGTACGGATTTAAGGATGTCACTACCGATTATATTACGATAAATTTGACTCCGGATGATCCGCGCTATTCCAAGGAAATGGCTTACGCGATGATAAACGCCAACAGGAAAAGCGACCTTGAAAGCGTAGATAAATTATTATATATTGCTGCACATGAGGTATCCTCCTCGGATGTTGAGGAGCTAAAGCGCTTAGTCAACGCAAAATATGATAAAAGATTGGAGCTTTATGACAAGGGACTCAAACAGTGGGACACAAATATGTCTGTTATCATGGTAGTGAGAGGAATAAAGTGACCGACCATAAGTGTTTAGGAAAAAAATATTCTGGCTTTCCGATCAAACGATATATCCGCAGCAGCGGCTATTTAGGAGAAACTAAAGCCCCGTTATATTTCCGCCCCGCCCGACAAACGCCGTGCGGGGCGGTTTTGTGATACCGCGTGCAAAAATAGAACCTGATTTTATACAAGTGCTTGACATTCTTTGAAAACCGTGGTATACTAACCATATATTTAATCGTAAAATAAAAACATGGAATATGAAAATTGAACTTACAAAAACACAGCTTATTGAGAATAGTCTGAATAAGCGCTTCAGAAAGTCTATCTGGTCTAAGTTTGTGGCCGCCGTTAAACGCTATAAGCTGATTGAGGAAAACGACAGGATCGCTGTTTGCGTTTCGGGCGGTAAGGATTCCTCATTGCTCGCCGTGCTGATGCAGCTGCTTAAACGGTATTCTGATTTTCCGTTTGAAACTGAATACATTGTAATGGACCCCGGATATCTGCCTGAGAACCGCGAAAAAATAATTACAAACGCTTCGATTCTCGGTATGGATGTTAAAATATTCGATACCGACATATTTGACTCGGTTTCTTCCGTAAAAAAATCACCGTGCTATCTCTGCGCGCGTATGCGGAGAGGGTATCTTTATGAGTACGCGAAATCTCTTGGCTGCGGTAAAATAGCTCTCGGGCATCACTTTGACGATGTTATCGAGACGACCGTTATGGCAATGTTTTACGGAGCTCAGCTTCAGTGTATGCCTCCGAAGCTCAGAAGTACAAGTCACCCGGGAATGCAGCTGATACGTCCGCTTTATATGGTGTCAGAGTCTGATATATGCGCTTGGCGCGACGCAAACGAACTTACATTTCTGCAGTGCGCGTGCCGTTTTACGGAGCGCGCTGAGCGGGAGGAGCTGCTGAGTAAGCGTTTGGTAGTTAAAAACTTATTGAGAGAGCTTAAGAAAAATGATCCTTTGATATGTCAGAACATATTTAATTCTCTTCACAATGTTTGCCTTGACACTTTTTGCGGGTATAAATCGGAGGGAGTAAAGTATTCGTTTAACGACATGTTTAATAGTACTTGAAAGTAAAATATAATTTTTTTACCTAACAAAACGCCGGGAGGCGAAAGAAAGGAACGGTATATGATCATGTTCAGAAAATTAGGTATTCAGCTTTATACGATCAGAGATTTCATGAAGGATGAAAAATCGCTTGACGAAAGTTTTGCCAAATTGGCGAAGCTCGGATATTCGGAGTGTCATACAGCCGGCAACGCGGTTCCCGCGGAGAAGTTCGGAGAGCTTGCAAAAAAGAACGGTCTGAGTATTATAGGCACACATTATGATTACGGCAAAATAATTTCAGATCCCGAGTCAACGATACGTCTTCATGAAATTTGGGGAACAAAAAATATCGGTATCGGAGGCATGCCGGGCGAGGCGCGCGTAAGCTATGACGGACTTATGAAATTCATAGATGCTTTCAACAGAGCGGCTGAAACGTACGGAAAAAGCGGATATAAGCTTACATATCATAACCATTCATTTGAGTTTGTCCGGATTAAAGACAATAAAACTATAATGGACTATCTGTATGAAAATCTTGATCCTGAAAATGTGACTTTTGTGCTCGACACATGCTGGGTAGCGCACGGAGGCGGAGATGTAAGGCACTGGATGGAAAAGCTCGCGGGAAGAATAGATATCCTTCATCTTAAGGATCTTATGGTATATAACGACGCTTCCGGTAAAGTTGCTCATACTATGACTGAAATCGGAAACGGAAATCTTTGGTGGGACGGTATAATAGAGACCGCCGAAAAGATTGGCGTTAAGCATTATATCGTTGAACAGGATGCGAACTGGAGCAAAAACGATCCCTTTGAGGCAGCAAGAGTAAGCGCGGATTATCTGAAAAAATACATGAACTGAATTGCTTATTATTGCGCGCTTTAAGACATATTTTGCTTCGGGTGATTCGCAATCAGCGTCTTGTAACATCATATTATGTCTATTATTGATTTTATGGATCTCATATAATGAGGAAGAAAGGAAATAATTAAATGAAACTGACATTTCGTTGGCAGGGGGAACAGGATAAGGTCCCGCTCAGATATATACGCCAGATTCCCGGAATGACCGGTATCGTTTCCGCGGTGTACGATGTAAAGCCGGGAGAGGTGTGGAGCCATGAGAGTATTGAGAAGATCAAAAAGCAGGCGGAGGACAACGGTATGTCCTTTGAGGTCGTTGAATCGGTTCCGGTACCGGAGGCGATTAAGCTTGGTAACGCTGACAGAGATCGTTGTCTGGAGAACTTCTGTGAAAATGTACGTCGGTGTGCCGCGCACGGTGTAAAGGTCATATGCTATAATTTTATGCCGGTGTTTGACTGGACCAGAACACAGTTAGATAAGAAGGCTGAAGATGGCTCGACCTCGCTGGTAATGTATTGGGATCAGTTGAAAAAAATCGATCCGTCGTCAGACGAAATCGCGCTTCCGGGATGGGATACAAGCTATTCAAAGGAGGAAATGGCAGAGCTGCTGAGAGAATACAGGGCTCTGGGGGAGGAAGGTCTTTGGAGAAATTTTGAGGTTTTCTTGAAAAAAGTCATTCCTGTTGCCGAGGAATCAGGTATAAAGATGGCTATTCACCCGGATGATCCGCCGTATTCTATTTTCGGTATTCCGCGTATAATTACGTGCGAGAAAAATCTTGATCGTATGTGCAAGATTGCAGACAGTCCGGCTAATGGTATAACATTGTGTACGGGATCTCTCGGCGCTTCAAAAGAAAACAATATACCGGCTATAGCTGAAAAATTTACAAAAATGGGTCGTGTTCATTTCGTCCATTTCCGAAATATCAAAATTATGGAGGACGGATCTTTTGAGGAGACCGGTCATAAGAGTGACAAAGGATCGCTTGATATGTGGGAAATTGCGCGTACGTTAGTAGAGAACGGTTTTGACGGTTATGTACGTCCCGATCATGGCAGAATGATATGGGATGAGGACGGTCGTCCGGGATACGGTCTTTATGACCGAGCTCTCGGAGCGACGTATATTAACGGATTGTTTGAGGCTGCTGAAAAAAGCCTGTATAATCCTGATTTTTAAAATATCTGTATTGACATATAAAGAAATATGTGATATAATATTTAAAGCATTTCCTGAGTGTAATGGGGAGCGGAGAAAAAAGTCAACGCTCCCCATAAGAGCGATTTTAAGTAATGGTAATGAAGAAAACATATTCCGGGAAATAAAAATGTGTGAGCGGGAAAATTCCGCCGCACAAGCAAATTTATTAGCGGGTGTGAGCGGGAAAATTCCGCCGCACAAACAAATTCATTAGCGGGTGTGAGCGGGGAAATTCCGCCGCACAAACAAATTCATTAGCGGGTGTGAGCGGGAAAATTCCGCCACACAAACAAATTCATTAGCGGGTGTGAGCGGGAAAATTCCGCCACACAAACAAATTCATTAGCGGGTGTGGCGGAATTGGCAGACGCGCCGGATTTAGGATCCGGTGTCACCGACATGCAGGTTCAAGTCCTGTCACCCGCACCATCTTTACTTAATAAAAATGCAACCAGAGCGAAAAAGCCTTATTCTGTAAGGCTTTTTCGCTTTTTTTAACCTCATTTTTCATATTTAAAACAGTGCAACTTTTTTCGGCCTACAGGACTTGAACTTTTAACCCGGATTGTATCCTTCCCATTGGTATATTATATATTCATTAGATGCTCTTCTATATATTCCAACAAAGACAATTCATATATGCTGTTTTTTGAAGACATAACAAATGATCTCGGTGATACGCCTTTGAATTCGGTCAATGCCAAAATATACTCATTTCCCTCAATAACAGAATCCTTCGGGAAAACAATTCTTACAAGTTCATTGCTGTTGACAGAACCTTTCATTGAGCGAATAACTACACAGTCATAGGTGCATCTATCATCAGCAATCCCCTTGTATACTTCTTCTCCTATCTTAATTCTTAAAATAAAATCAGATTTGTCGATGATTGAATTCATATCCGTGTCGGTGATGTACGGTATGCCTATAATCATATTGGTTTGATTTTATCCGTCTTGTTGGTTGTAATCTTTGATAAATAATCGGTCAAATCCTTTTCCGCATTTATTGATTTTGTTTGTGCATGATTTATAAGCGTCTCTCCATAAAGTGTACTATGTGATATATCATTTGCCGGCATAAAAAGATTTCCGCCTACATTTATATATCTGTCATGTGGCAGATATACATCAACATGTTTCGATAAAACCAAATAATATTCAGAGCCTTCTTTATAGGTCAAATCGGACAATCTATATGAGTAATCGGTGTTTATAACCGTAACAGCGTAGTCGGGAACATATACAAAAATATTATCTTCAACCTCTTCTCCGAGATATCTGTTTATCACAACAAATTCATATTCCACATAATCATCTTTTTTATCGACTCCGACACATTTACCTTTAATTATGTCTGTCGCTGTAGCCACTAACTGTTCAAAAGTCATATATATACTGTTTTGTTCATATTTGCAATTTAAATTTGTTTCATCCGATGAAGGAGCTTCAACATAATTACCTTCCTGACCGCATGAAACCGACGTAAACAGAATTATCATAGCAATTGCCAAACAAAATATTTTCTTCATACTTACCTCCAAAATTAATCATAGAATTGTTTGAGATGGGCTATTTCTTCGGGTTTTAATGTATAATCATTACACCGTTTGAATTTTCAATAGTGGTAGCGCCCATACACTTCACGAAATTGGAGCCTGCTTCTATCGTTGCTCTGTTTGCAATTTTGGATGAGTCATATTGTGTGAATGTAAGTAATTATGCCTTTGCCATGCCATACAGCCAAGAGTCAAAGCTTTCTCTGACCCTGCAGCTGATTTTTGAAAGCAAAATAATACTGCGATAAAGTTTATACTTTGCTTTAGTTGATTGTATGCTTTTGGATTCTATCAGGCAGATTTACCACATATTTTTCGTCAGTGAGAACGTAAAATTTCGTAAAAAATTATTAAGATATGCGTATACACTCGACTTCAAATTCATTAAGAGTATCCCCTGAGTATGCACTGAACCAGATATACAACTCTTTGCCGAAAAATAATTTCCACTTTATAATTACGGCACCGCTTCCGACATCCACGCCTTCCTTTCCGATTATATCTACTACTTCTGAATATGTCATTCCTTTACGAATTGTTTTTCCTTTTATGCTGTATTCTTCAACTTCTTTCAAATTATCTGGGATATTTCCTACTTCACTTCCATTATCACATCCCAAACAGAGCATGGATGGTAATAATATAATAAAACATAAAATTAAGCTGATTTTTTTCATTGTAATCCTCCGTACTGTCTTTTATAGCTTAAAAATATAAACAAGCTTCTTTGGAAAATTCACGCGTGAAATCGTCTAAAACATGGCTTACTTTGCTTTTGCTGTCATTGTACCCTTAGGTAGTATCACTGTTAATTTATATCAATAAAGTCTTATCTCAATGGCTATGGCTTTTATTCCTCATTATAGTAGCTTTTTTTCTTTCTTTTCTTCACAGTAGCACACAGTATGCTTCCTGGTATCATAATACTTCCTGCCACTGCAGCGCCAATTACCGCACCGCTCGTTTCTTTCACCTCGAATTTACTCAAGTCATACAGTTCTTCAATAGCTGAAATTCGTCCATTGTAATTCCCATACTTTATTCTGTCAACCAAAACAACAGATGAAAATTCATAAAATATATCTAATGGCATGATATAAGCATTTTCGGCCGCAGCGTATTCTTTGAATAATACAAAGTCCCCCTTATTCGTGACATAATAAATGTAAACTCCATCATGCGAAGGTTCGCCATCCAAACAGTACACTTTCTCGATTTTTGCATTAACTGAAATCGATTTCAGAATGCTTTTTCCTTTATCATAATACTTTGCAAAAAACTCTCCCTCATCATATATAAGATCTGTATGTTGCGCTTCTCCATCAGCAATTTTTAAATATGACACAGGTATCATTGGTAATGGAGGAATATTCACATATATTTCCTCCAATGTAAATTCTTTAGATAATAATTCATCTATAGTCATTTTTTCAGCAAATCCATGCATAAACATACCATTATATAATTTTATGAATGTGCCGGGTAACGATTTATGCAATAATTTTTCCTCCTCAGATAATAAATTTACGGAGTCGTTTGAAACTGCTAATACTGGCATGCCCATTATACTGTATATAAGCAAACAGCTTACTGATATGCATAAAAACATTCTTTTAACATACAATCTGTTCATAATTATTTATCCTTTCATTTAACCAGTTTTTCATAAGATATCAGATATGTGTCACCTTCATTTACAGGCAGAGGATCTCTTATCATAAACCAATACTCATTGTCCATAATTATATAAGCATATAGTAGGGTACATCCGGAATCAGAACCTCAAAGGTTATGATAGAATTCTGAGCAATAGTATTGGAATCCCTTAATACGGTTGTTCCTGGTTGTTTAGCTGCAACGCGGTCATAACTGTCCACTTCAACTACGTCCGGATTGCTGTTTATCCCCCTTCGTTAGTGTGAATCAGAATAAAAGATTATCGTTATTTCTTTATATGCATTATACAATAAAACATATTATATGTCAATATATTTTTAGAAGTTTATATAAAAACAGATGATTACAAGCACTATCGTAGCTGGGGGCATTCAAAAAGAGCTGCCTCAAATTTTGCATTTGAGACAGCCCTTAACAATCGGATTATTTATTCTTCGTCGATTCCCAATGTTTCATAATATAATGGTGTAAATTTTATCGTTGAGTAATCAAAGCCATCATATAATCCCATAACAATATCATATACAGGCAGTTTCTGATTGATAATATTAAACTTGTTAGTAAAGTCCTTTATATCTTTTGAAATAAAATTCCCGTTGTTCTTAATGTGTTCGTCACGGATTTTTTCAAATTGTTCCTTACTAAACATGGGAATTTGATCAATAAGCTGTGTTCCATACAGCGAAATAACAAATTGGAAAAATTTCATTAATATTATTTGCAACCGGGAAGACATGGTGTTTAGAACAAGGCTCCGGACTTACTACAAATATTTTATCTCCGTGGTTTGATATTGTGCAAAAGTGTACACCTCCTACCCCCATTGAGGCAAAGATTTTTGCCTCTTTAGGTGTACAGAAATATGTAACAGCGGATTTGGAATTTTGTGGCTTTATTTTATTATATATATCCCATGTCTTTTTAATATCAGTATCCATTGAAACCCCCGTTACGGATGTGTGAATATCTTCAGGTAAGTGTATAAGGTTGCTGTAGTCATTATTTCCACCATAGGCCAATGGCTGAATATGATGAACCTCATATTTCGATGTATCAAGTGTTTTTCACTGTTGAAAAAAGTCAGAGACGAAAAAAGCGGAGAAATCTCTCGATATCTCCGTTTTTCTCGCACTTCAGTGCTGTTTTCATCGTCCGAATCTTTATCGGACACTAAATATGGCTGCGGCACTAGGATTCGAACCTAGGTAATGACGGAGTCAGAGTCCGTTGCCTTACCGCTTGGCGATGCCGCAATATTCAACGTGTGAAATTATATCACATTTTTCAGATTTTGTCAAGGTGTTTTTTATATTTTTTTGAAAAATATTCGGGATATATTTTCGGACAATTTTATAATCAGTTATCAAAACAGGTGTTTTTAGCTTTAATTTTACTGAAAATATTGAAAAACCCTTGCAAAATTTTTATAAATATGATATACTGTAAAATATAGCCTTTATTTATTATACCGTAGAGGTTATGGTAATAAACAGTTTATTTTAATTAAACGTCGGATATTATTTTTTCCGGCGGCGGAGGATTTATTCATGATAAAGATCGCTGTTATCGGATTCGGAAATATCGGAGGCGGTCTCGTCGAGCTGATGGAGCGTAATAAAACTCTTATAGCGCGAGACTGCGGCTGTGAGGTCGATATCAAATATATAGTTGATATCCGTGATTTTACCGGTCATCCGCTTGAAAAAAAGATCGTAAAGGATTTTAATACGGTCCTTGGTGACCCCGAGGTTTCGGTCGTGGCGGAAATGATAGGCGGATCACATCCGGCGTTTGATTTTTCTATAGCCGCTCTGAGAGCGGGTAAGCACGTCGTAACATCAAATAAGGAGGTAGTCGCCAATTTCGGAGAGGTGCTTTTAAAGACTGCGGCCGAAAACAATGTCGCGTATCTTTTCGAGGCGGCGGTGGGAGGAGCTATTCCGATAATACGACCGCTCAGAGAGTCTCTTTCCTCCGACAATATACTTGCCGTAAACGGTATACTCAACGGAACGACCAACTATATTCTTACAAGCATGGTATTCAGCGGAAAAAGCTTTGACGAGGCACTTTCTGAGGCGCGGGCCCTCGGATACGCGGAGGCCGATCCGTCCGCGGACGTTGACGGAATAGACACGTGCCGCAAGATATGTATTCTTTCCGCGCTTGCATACGGTACTATATACCCGAGCGAGCTCGTACCTACTGAGGGAATAAGAAACATTACCCCGCGCGACGTCAGTGACGCTGCCGGTTTCGGAGCGTCCGTAAAGCTCATAGCCAATACCCGCAAAACAAGCGACGGTAAAATAATGATAAGCGTTGCACCCAGATTCGTTCCCGCTGAAAACCCTCTTTATAACGTCAGAGATGTTTTCAACGGCATACTCGTATCCGGAGAGGCTGTGGGAGATCTGATGTTCTACGGCCGCGGCGCCGGGAGAATACCCACCGCAGGGGCGGTACTCGCCGATATCGTAGAGATAATCAAGCATATGGACTCAAAGCAGCTCCCGCCTCCTGTATGGGTACGCGGCGGTTCCGAAACGCTTGCCGATGCCGCGTCGGAAAAAAGCCGGTTTTACTGCCGCGTAAAGGGCAGAAGAGTACCGGACAATATTATATCGGGAAAGCATATTTATTCCGACGGAGAAACCTCTTTCGTGACAGTCGAAACTGATCTTGCCGAGCTTGAAAAACAGCTTGCCGGGTATGAGGTAACGGCGAGGTACAGATTTATATGATATAACATATCATGATCAGATAGATATATAAAATTAAGGCAACGCCTCCGGTGAAGTGGAGCTCGGTTGCCTTAAAAAATGCATAAAAAGATTTAAAATTATAAAAATCACATATTTTATCGTTATTAAGGGAAAATAATTATGAGTATCAGAACAAAGCTGACATATAAGCATACCGTGTTTACCTGCTATTTGGCTTATATAGCGTCGGCGGCGGTTAATAATATTGCATCACTGCTGTTTGTAACCTTTCAAAATGAATTCGGGATTTCCACAACACAGCTTGCCTCGCTCGTTACGATAAATTTTGCCACACAGATACTTGTGGATCTGATCGGGGCGCGGTATGTTGACAAAATAGGGTACAGAATAGCGGCAATTATTGCATGCTGCTTTTCCTCCGTAGGTCTGGTATCCCTCGGGATTTTGCCTAATGTTATGTCTAACACCTATTTCGCGCTCTGTATTTCAGCGGTATTATACGCTGTGGGGAGCGGGCTTTGCGAGGTGCTGATCAGTCCTATGGTCGCCGCGCTGCCCGGAGATGCCAAGGAATCGGCTATGAGTATCCTGCATTCATTTTACTGCTGGGGGCATGTCCTTGTAGTCGTTCTTTCCACTATATATTTTTCTTTGACCGACACGGAGGATTGGTTTTATCTTCCTCTGCTTTGGGCGATAGTTCCGGTTATAACCCTGATACTTTTCGCTATAGTTCCGATTAAGACCTTGAATGAAGAAACGCCGTCCATGCCTATGTCGCAGCTGTTCAGAAAAAAACTGTTTTGGCTGTTTATGCTGCTTATGATATGCGGCGGCGCGGCTGAGGTCGCGATGGCACAGTGGGCGTCAATGTTTGCCGAGACCGCGCTGGGAGTTTCAAAAACCGTCGGAAATCTGCTTGGTCCATGCTTTTTCGCGGTAATGATGGGGCTGGCAAGGGTAATATACGGAAAATTCTCCGATAAGCTTCCCATGCTTAAGGCATTGGTTATATGCGGTATACTGACCGTTTGCGGATATCTGATCGTTTCGCTTGTTCCGAATCCGTACGTATCGCTTCTCGGGTGCGGGATAATAGGCTTTGGAGTGGGCATATTCTGGCCGGGCGTACTTTCGGTTTCAGCAAAAAGAATACCGGCGGGAGGAACGGCAATGTTCGGCATACTTGCTCTTTCGGGAGACGTTGGGTGCTCCACAGGGCCTCAGCTTGCGGCGGTTGTCTCTGAAATTGCCGGAGGATCGCTGAATGTGGGGCTGCTCGCGTGTATTGTGTTTCCTATAATTATTGTAGTTGCCTGTTCTATCCTTGTCAAAAGCGAGAAAAAGCCTGAAAAGGAGTTATCCGAGTTGAATTGAGGCATAAAATTGAACCGATTTAATTAGGCGAGAGGAGAGCGGGCAGCTGAAATTAAACTGATTTTTTCTCTTATGCCTAAGGAGTGTTGGTAATAAATGTGTCAAAAATAAAAAACAATAAAATAACCCTTTTAACTTATATTTCTTTAACCCTTGTATTCGCGGTTACGCTCTGTTTTCTTGCATACCGCTTACTATTCAGTGCGGATAAGTTGGACTCGGCACGGCGTACTGAGCTGATACTGATGATTCTGCAGTGTCTGCTGGGTATTCTCGCGCTGCAGATTCCCTCGCTGCTTGAGAAAATATGGGGATTTGATTTTTCGTCTTTGTATATATTGCTATATCACGCGTTTTTATTCTGCGCTATATTTCTCGGCGAGATACAGAGATATTATTCTAAGTTTATGCTGTGGGATGATATTTTGCATTTATCGTCCGGAATTATGACCGGGATATTCGGATATATGCTGCTTTCTGTAATATCAAGAAAAAGCAGGCACGGTCAGGGATTGCTTTCATCCCCTGTGACGGTAATACTGTTTGCTTTTTGTTTCGCGGCGGCTATGGGCATGCTTTGGGAAATATACGAATTTCTGCTCGATCATTTCTTTGATCTTAATATGCAGAAATACAGATTGGACGACGGTTTTCAGCTTTTGGGTCATGCCGCTCTCACCGATACGATGAAGGATATAATTATAGACGCTGTAGGATCGCTTATAGGCGCGCTGACCGGTATCGCCGGATTCCGTAGAAAACCAGAAAATACCATGTCGATTAAAGATTAAATTATGATTTCCCGGGAATAATAATATTACCGCTTATAACATAAGCGGTATGCGATATGAATTGTTTTAAATATCCGGAAAACGGGTTATCCTTCTCTCTGCCGCGATGCGACGAACCTTAAAACGGTAATTGAATATCAATTCATTCGATATAATACCAGAGTTTTAAAACAAAGTAGTTTAGAGATTTTTCCCTTCCGTAATCACAGCTTATACTTTGACTTAAAAGAACGGTGTTTCCCATGGGGGCTGTCACGTTAAGTGCGGCCCCCTTATTGTATCATGAAGGAATGGCGGGAGCGTGTCAGGCAATCGCGCTGTAATTTATATTTTTTCCTTGAATCGTTTTTATTGTCCGAGAACCGCTTCAAGAGCTGCGAGCATGGAAAGCTTACCGCTTTCAAAAGTAAGGCCTCCCTGCATAAATACAGTGTAAGGAGCGCGCATTGGGGCGTCTGCCGATAATTCGATAGTAGAGCCTCCGGTAAAAGTACCGGCGGCCATAATAACCTTGTCGCTGTAGCCGGGCATGTCCCACGGCTCGGGAGTTACAAAGGAATCGATCGGAGAATTATGTTGAATTGCCCGACAGAAGGCCTCAAGCTTTTCCGGTGCATGCAGTGTTACTGTCTGTATCAGATCATAGCGTTTTTCATTATATTTCGGAGAGACGTCAAAGCCGGCCTTTTCAAAAATGTATGCCGAAAAAGCGGCGGTCTTCAGGGCCTGAGCCACTGTATGCGGAGCCATCCAGAAACCGAGAAGCATATTTCTTGTCTGTCCAAGGGTGCAACCCACCTCTCCGCCCGTTCCGGGGGATGTCAGACGATAGGAGGCAAGCTCTATCGCCTCTGCGCTTCCCGCGAGATAACCGCCGGTAAGAGCGATGCCGCCGCCGGGATTTTTAATAAGCGAGCCGACGATCAGATCGGCTTCAGGTTCTTCAGTACAGGTAAACTCACCGTAGCAGTTGTCTACCATTACATAAGCCTTTGAGTTAGCGTGTACAAATCGGGTTATTTTGGTTATCTCATCCGGGGAGAGAGTAGGTCTCTGACCGTACCCGCGGGAACGTTGTATATGTACTACCTTTACTTTTTCGTCCAGCATTCCGGAGAAATCATCGCCGAGCTCACATTGACGGTAGCTGATCCCGAAATCCGCGAGTGATCCCATTCCTTTTTTACCGTTCAGTCCGATTACCTCCTCAAGAGTGTCGTACGGTCGACCGGTAATTGTCAGCATAGTATCACCCGGCCGAAGCAGACCGAAAAGCCCTATTGTTATAGCCTGAGTGCCGTTTACTATGCTGTGCCGCACAAGAGCTTTTTCCTTACCGAAAACTTCAGCGAAGACCTTTTCCGTCACGGTTCTTCCGGGATCATCGTAACCGTATCCGGTTGAAGCGGCAAAATGTGATTCCGACACACGGTTGTTTCTGAAGGCGTTGATAACGCGGCCGGTATTTATAATGGCCGTCCGGTCTATTTCCTCATAAATTTCTTTTAGAGCCGTGTCGGCCTCGCGCATAAGATTATATGATCTCTCACTTATTAATTCCATTACTTTAATTATCCTTTCTTGCGCCTGAAGGTAAGTCGCGTTTATGACATGTGTCATTGTCTCAGGCGCAGAATACAATGTATTTGGGAAATTTGTTTTAAAGCTTTTTCTTCAGGCAGACAAACCGAGGCTTTAAAGTTAAAACAGTACAAAAGAAGAGGCGTCAAGGTATTTTATTATTCAGAATACACCGGCTCCGCTGTTGATATCGGAAAGTATCCTGCAAACGTCGTGTACCTGAGCCGAGGTCAGATGTCCCAGCCTGTCAATATTCTGCATGCGGCGGTTAAGGTCAGCGGCGTTTATGATGGAACGGCTTGAGGGCTGTGTAAATCTGAGTGACGGATCAGTGTAAATAATAATAGAATGAGCTTTTACGTATCCGAGTCCTGCGTTTTTAGCATAGAACTCTATAAGCTCGCGGGCATCCTGTTGTGTTCGGAAAGGGTTGTCGAATTCAGTGCATCTTCCGCTGTTCATATGCTTCCATTTAATATCCGGGGGGTTTTCAATAAGACCGTTTCCGTGTATCTGGCACAGAATGTACACACCGCATCTGTTTACGGCAACTGTTCCGAGATTAATTTCCTCACCTTCCTTTCCCGGAATCGGAAGGGAGAGGGAACGGAAGATATGGCTTTTGGGAAATGAAGCGTAAAGAAGCTTTGCCGGCAGCTCCTCATCGTATAAAGAGGGATCGGCAAGCAGTCTCCGGCAGTATGATTCGGTAAAACGAGGTTCAAGAAGTTTGTTGAACAGATAAAACAGCACGGTAAACACGGGTACGGCAATCAGGAGCTCCATAAAAGAACCTCACCTCCTTCATGAGAGTCAATATTTAATGTATTTGTGATTGCTTACGGCAAAATATAACTATTTGCATGCGAAAAAGCCGGATCTCTGTCGAAAACAGCTGCAGATAACACATGCCTGTCTCCGTAATACGGCGGCAGGCATGTGTGAATATAAACAGTAAATTTAATCCGCGGCGTTTGAGAGATATTCGACGATATCACCCACCGTCAGAAACTTTCGAATGTCGTCGTCCTTGATCTCAATGTTGAATTTTTCCTCGCAAACCATTACAAGATCGGCAAGCTCAAGAGAATTAATCCCGAGGTCATTGACAAGCTCCGCCTCCGGGGTAATATCGCTTTCATTGAGCTGAAGCTCGTCTACGAGTATACTTTTGACTTTCTCGAACATTATATGTGTCCTCCGTTGCTAATATCTTTATTTTACTAAAAAGCGCTTTATTTTCTTAGTTGTGGTCTTTTCAAATTCTGTTTTGCGCAATTCTACGTTACCTATATGCTTAAAGGTAGGAAGCTTTTTGTTGGTCTCGGTTACAGCCTGCTTCAGCATCGCGAGTATATCATCGTCGCTTTTGCCTTCGCACAGCTCGTAATTCGGGTAAATGACAGCGGTTATAACGGTATCTCCCGAATCGTTTTTGCGTCCTATGACGACGCATTCCGCTATTATTTCGTTGTGATAGAGATGCTCCTCAAGCTCTTCGGGGAAAATATTTTTACCGTTGGAAAGTATAATAATATTTTTCTTGCGTCCGGTAATATAAATGTATCCGTCGCCGTCGATATAGCCGATATCTCCGGTTCTGAACCAGCCGTCCTCAGTGAATACCTCCGCGGTAGCCTCGGGATTGTTAAGATAACCCATCATTACGTTGTCGCCCTTTGCCAGTATCTCCCCTGTTTCCTCGTTCGGAGATTTATCGATACGAATCTGACATCCGAGGACCGGGGTACCGACAGAACCGGGTTTGACTTTACCGGTACGGTTGACGGAGAGAAGGGGAGAGCATTCCGTTATGCCGTAGCCCTCGAGAATTTCGATACCGAAGGCGTCGAAATCCGTCACCAGCTCCTTTGAAAGCGGAGCGCCGCCGCATATGATTGTATCAAGGTTGCCTCCGAGCGCGGAAAGTATGTCCTTAAAGAGCTTTTTTCTGATATCTATTCCGATACGGCGGAGCGTGCCGCTTAGCTTCATAGCGAAACGGACCTTTTTACGCATTCCCTTTTTGTCGATTTCCTTCCAGATGCGCTTGTGGATCGTTTCAACGAAAAGCGGCACAAGAATCAGGGCGTTGGGCTTAAAATAATTAAAGCTTTTTAAGGCGTTTTTAAGACTGTCGTTAAGGTATGTGCAGCAGCCTATATTTGAGAGCGCAAGGTGTCCGCATGTTACCTCATATGAATGATTCATGGGAAGCACGGAAACGAATCTGTAGGTTTGAGGTAAGTGATTCATGCTGTCACAGCTGGCGTTTGTAGCCGCGGCGAGGTTTTTGTGGCTGAGCATGACGCCCTTGCTGGTACCGGTCGTACCGGAGGTAAACAGCAGAGCCGCGAGTTTTTCGCTGTCAGGCATAAATGAGGTGAAAGAGTTTTCTCCCTCGGAAATAAGTGCGCGCCCCTTTTCGAGAACTGTGGAGATCTTCAGAAATTTTTCGTCTTCGGTGAAATCGGAAGCCGGCTGCAGCGAAATAAAAAACCGGACGCCGGGAGCTTTTTCCGCGATCTCGGAGACGCGGTCGTTAAAAGACTCGGTGTAAGCGAGAGCCTGTACGTCAGATAGGTTTATAAACCCGGCGATAGCTTCGTTGTCAAGCTCCTTGTCGAGAGGTACAATGGTTCCGCCTCCGTTTGCCGCGGCAAAATATGTTACCATGTAGTACGGACTGGCTTCGCCTATCACGGCGACGCGCTTTCCCATTACTCCCATAGAGTAAAACGCCGTTCCAAGCTGATTTACGGCGTCGTTCATCTGATTATAGGTGAATTCCTTTACTTCACCGCCATCCTTATAATAATATAATGGTTTATCGCCAAATGTTTTTGTGTTGTACTCTATTAAATCCTTTAAATTTGATATGCTGTACGGTTTATTTTTCATCATGTTTTTTTTCATAGTATAACGACCGATCCTTTCTTTAAGACGTCCGGCGATTGTTTTCTTTACTGTCATTCATTGATTAATGCCTTTGCAACGCAAAAAATTACAGTCCGGTCAGAAAAAATATGTAAAAATAATAAGAACAGGATATTTTTATTTTACTTTTGGAAAGTTTATATAATAATACACGCCGGAAATATTTATACAAAAATTATTATGGTAAAAATAAGAATTTACTATAACGTAATAATTATACAGTCTTTTAATGCGTTTGTCAAGTAATTTTTAAAAATATATACTTGACTGATATTTTTTTTCGCTATATAATTTTTATATAGCGTTACAGTAAAGCTGAGACCGCTATAATTTCCTGTGATCGGAAATAACGGTTGCGAAAATTGCTATAATGTAACAACAAAATAACGCTTAGAAAGGAATGATCCCGTATTGAAAAAAAACAACGATTTTTTTACTCCTGATGAAAACGGTTACGTGAGTGATACTCCCGATACGCCGAAACCTCTTGTAAACGGTTCGGTCGCTGAGGCAACCGAAAGCTCAGGCAGGCTGAAAAAACAGATCGCGATTGTGGTTTTGATCGCGGTATTGCTTTCGGCGGCTCTTTTGACCTTAAGGTTTCTATATCATAATGTAATAGAACAAGGAGCGCAGTATTATCCGGATTCCTGGGTAAACTCAGGTTCAAACAGGGAGCCGTTTCTTAAGTTTTATGAGCCTGACTGGGAGACAGATATATTAAGCGATCCGGAATACCTCGCAATGAAGGGGGAAATTATGTACGCTCCCAGTGACTCTCAGTCGATAGCGGTACCTGAGGGCCAATATCTGAGCTATGGCGGCAAGGGACTTAACTTTATGGCTGAATACGTCAACACTGTAATATCCGGCGATCACGAGAAGCTTAACTCAATGTTCACGGAAAGCTATTTTGAAAACAACGAGGCATATGAGGACTTTCCGCAGCAAAAGATTTTTGACATCAAGATAAAAAAATACCCGTATAACGACCAGGCGTATGATTCGACATCAATAGAGGACGAATACTATATCATTACATACAAGATATATCATAACGACGGACTTTTCCGCGACGATATAGATGAGGAAAGTGAGCTTGCTCAGCTATTTGAACTGCTTATATACAGCGACGGCAGCGTCAGAATAGACAACGTAATAGATCTTCCGGGATATTTTAACTGACATAGAGAAACGCGTATATTTTTCCTTGACCGAGAAATAATAGCTTTAGTATTATTTTTATTCGGGAGGGTCGCCGTCTATGTATGCCTTGGTAATATTTTGGAGCAGTCTTTTGGCGCTTTTTCTTACTCTGTTTTTGATTTTCCGTGAGGTCGTTTCGCTTACGCTTGTATTTTCAGGAGTGAATGCCGTGGCAACTGCTCTTGCCGGGTTTGATTTTTATATTTCAACCGGAGTTTTTCTCGGCAGCTTTTTATTCCTGATATTACCGCATATTATTGCCGCTATTTATTTAAAAATAGCAAGAAAAAGAAAAGAACGAGAGGCTGAATACGTTTACGGATATGTTACCGAAACCATATATCCGGATATGTACGGAAGAGTTATGATAAAAGGGGAAAGCTACAGAGCAAGCTGTGACAGATTGACCGAGCGTGGTTGCGTCGTAAAATGTACGCCTCCCGGTGCCGGGAAAACAGAGATAATATAAAATTTAACGCGGTATGCCGTTTTGCGGCATACCGCGTTTATATAGTATGGAGTCATGCTCTGCGATAAGAAGTACCGAGAGCAGCCCGAAAGCTGCTTTCAAGGCTTGCATGGTGAAATAAAAACGATCAATTAAATATAAATAAAAAGGTGGATATGTTAAAGAAAAAGATAAAATCAAATCATCAAAACAACATATAAATGTGATATAATCGTTACATACAGTATACACAGTGTTCGGGTAAAAGCGTAAATACCGAGGGACTCAGCGCCGCAGAGAGTCTTGTAGCATTTCACCGTCGAGGCATGCGGCGACCTCAGCCGGGAAAAATAGTGTTAACGAATAGTTTTATGATGATTATAAAAGCGGCGTATGAAAAATGAAATCAAATAAATTTACGAGAATAATAAGAAATATTCTGATAACAGTGGGGGCGCTTTCTTCCGCTTCACTTATATGCTATCTGCTTATGAATATTGTACAGACAGATACGCATGTACCTCAGATATTCATACTTGCCATCCTTATAACCGCCGCTATGACCGACGGGTATATTTACGGTGCGATTTCCTCTGTGATCAGCATGATACTTGCCAATTTTGCGTTTACCACACCGTATTTCGAGATAAATTTTTCTTTTGCGGGATATCCCCTGACATTTATAACCTTTTTGGCGGTCTCTCTGTTTGTAAGCTGGCTTATGGCGACAAAAAAGAAAAAGGACAGAATCGAGCTGGAAGCTGAAAGAGAAAAACTGAGAAGCGACCTGTTAAGCTCAGTGTCGCATGATTTCCGAACGCCTCTTACGTCTATAATAGGTTATGCCTCGGCGCTTACGGAAGATATAGCCCTGACTGACGAGACGAAGAGCGCGCTTGCCTTGGAAATCAAGGATGACGCCGAATGGCTCCTGAAGGTACTGGAAAATATTATTTCCCTTACAAGGCTGAGCGGCGGTGACGCTAAAATCAACAAGCAGTCGGAAGCGGTTGAGGAGATCATAGGGGACGCGCTGATAAAAATAAGAAAAAAATATCCGGCCGTTACCTTTACCTCGGATATTCCGGACGAGATAATGATGGTGCCTATGGATGGCTTGCTTATAGAGCAGGTTTTGGTTAATCTTGCGGACAACTCGGTCTCTCACGGTAATAAAACCTCGCGGGTAAGCTTTAAGGTAAAAGAGAGAGACGGCTCGGCGTGCTTTTCCGTTGAGGATGACGGAGACGGTATAGATGAAAAGCTTCTGCCTAATCTGTTTGAGGGTTCTCCGCTGAATTCACACGGAAGCGACAGATCGGTCAAAAGCAATCTCGGGATCGGGCTTTCTCTGTGCAACAGCATTGTTAAGGCGCACGGAGGAACTATGAAAGCGGAGAATCTGCCGGGCGGAGGTGCAAGGGTTATGTTTACCTTGCCGATGAAATAACATTATTTTTATGAGGAAATACCGTAATGGAGAAAAAAGAGAAGATACTGATCGTAGAGGATGATAAGAGGATACGTAATTACATAGAAACAGTGCTTAAGGCGGCGGGATATGACGTACTGATATCCAAAAGCGGATCCGACGCGATGGGCTTAGTGACCTCTCATTGTCCGGAGCTGGTTTTGCTTGATCTCGGGCTTCCGGACATCGACGGTCTTGAGGTTCTGAAAAGCATACGTGAGTGGTCTCATATGCCCATCGTAGTCGTCTCCGCAAGGACAGACGAAGGTGAGAAGGTATCGGCTCTCGACCTCGGAGCGGACGACTATATAACCAAACCGTTCGGTACCTCGGAGCTGCTCGCTCGAATCCGGACCGCCATACGTCATACGAGATCGTCAAACCCGGAGATGTTCCGCAGCGGCAAGTTCGTTACCGGGGAGCTGACGATCGACTATGAGAAGCGGAGAGTATATGTTGCCGGCAGGGATGTCGGGCTTACTCAGAACGAATATAAGCTGGTATCTCTGCTTGGTAAATACGCCGGACGGGTGCTTACCTACGATTTTATCATAAAGGAGATATGGGGACCAAATATGAACACGGATAACCGTATACTCAGGGTGAACATGGCGAATATACGCCGAAAAATAGAGAAAAAGCCGGCGGAACCGCAGTATATTTATACCGAGGTGGGCGTCGGATACCGAATGGAGGACGGAGAGTCGGTTTCGGACGATCAGGATTAAAGGATAATAGTAAAAAGGTAATTAATAAAACGTATAAAGGCGGAATAGACTATTATGATAATAAGACAGGAAACCCAAAAAGATTATGAAACCGTCGGGGAAGTTGTTAAAAGCGCGTTTGAAAGCGCGGAGCATAGTGACGGAAATGAACCGGAATTGGTCAGGGCTTTGCGAAAAAGCCATGCTTTTATACCGGAATTATCTTTAGTCGCCGAAATAACCGGAAAAATTGTAGGTCACATTATGTTTACAAAAATCCGTATCGGAGACGCTGAGGAATTGGCGTTGGCTCCGCTATCTGTTCTGCCGGAATATCAGAGGAGGGGAATAGGTACTGAGCTGATAAAAGCTGGACATCGGATTGCTAAGAAATTGGGCTACGGGTATTCTGTTGTGTTGGGCAGCGCGGCTTATTATTCTAAAACAGGATACTTGCCTGCCGGACAATTTGATATAAGACCGCCATTTGACGTACCCGACGAAAATTATATGGTCTGCAGATTGGACGAGGAAGCGCCTTCGGTAAACGGTGTCGTTAGATACGCAAAGGAGTTTGGGTTAAATTAGAGGTACAATCATCAGAAGCTGAATAGGCTGCCGCGCAAATCACTTAATTGAGCGCGACAGCCTGTTTTGATTATCGGTTTTAGCTTATAAAGTTTCGGACGGTACTTTATTTGTTTCGGCTTTCATTTTTTTCTGCATTTTTTTAAGCATAAATAACGCAAGCAAGCCGGTGAGTATAGCTGTACCCGTCATATTCAGCCATATTCCGTTCAGACCGAGCGGCAAAAGCACAATTATTATGATAATGGGGAATACAAGCGCGCTTGAGACGGATAGAATGGAGGCGGGAAGCGGTTTTTCTATAGCGCTGAAAAAGCCCTGCGCGGAAAAACTGAACCAGCGTATAAGATAAGCAAAGCAGAAAAGCTTCAAAGCGTTGCTCGACATTTCCAGAAGCCCCGGTTCGTTGGCGTCCACAAATAATGACGCAATAGGAGTTGATAAGAAAAACATCGCGGCTGTGGCTATGCAGGATGCGATGGCGCTTGCGGTGAAAACGCATTTTGCGATAGCTTTAACTCGGTCGTATGCTTTTGCTCCCCAGTTATATCCGATGGCGGGCTGAAGCGAATCGTTCATACCGTAAAGGCAGGGCTGGATCAAGTCGCTTGAATACATCAGAACGCCGTAAGCGGCGACAGCCATTTCCCCGCCCATTCTCAGAAGCACAACATTCATTACTATAGAAGTCAAACGACCAGCCACGTTGTTGAGGAAGGTGGGAGAGCCGCAAATGATAATTTTTTTCACCATTGAGGCGGAAAAACGAGGCTTGCAGAATTTTGAGACCGTTTTTCCGCGAAGGAAAGGCAGCAGGGCGATAATCGCGCTTACGAACATAGACGTGCACGTCGCGAGCGCTGAGCCGACTACGCTCATTTTGCAAATTACAATGAATACGAACAAAAGCACTATCGTTAAGAAAGACATGAAAATATTCAGAAACATACTGCCGCGAATGATTCCGCTGATGCGTAAATAGTTATCCATAGCGAAAACGATTGTACAAAAAGGTCCGCAGAGCGCATATGCGCGGATATACTGTACTGCAAGCTCGGCTGTTTCGCCCGTCGCTCCCATCAGGCGTAGAATAGTGGGAGAGGCGAAAAACATAAAGATACCCATCAGAATCGCCGCGGCGAAAATCAAGATGATAGAGCTTGTGAATACGTTATTTGCGCGCTTGTCTTCCTTTTTTCCGAGATAGATCGAGATCGAGACCGACGACCCGACGCCAATAAGATCGGCAAGCGAAAAATTAATAAGCACCAGAGGCATAACCAGGTTGACCGCGGCGAAAGCCGTACCGCCGAGATATTGTCCGATGAACATTCCTTCAAGAGTGCTGTATATTGAAGAAGCAAACATGCTTACCATGCCGGGAATCGCGGCGATAAAAAACAATTTTAACGGTGTAACCTTAGAAAAAAGTGTTTTTGAGTCCATTCTCATAGATAAAAACGCTCCTTTGTAAATGTGTTTATAATGTAAGTGTAGAAGTAAGAAAAATAATAAGTATATAAATAATATGCCCGGCTATTTGTAAAAGAAAAGCTTCTTTTAAAATAACCGGGCGCACCCGTCATCTTTTCCGACCAAGGATTATCAAAATCCGGAGTATTGCGATACTCGGTCCTCCGATGAAAAAATATTTCTTTAAAGATCAGACATCTTTCTTATTCGGTTTTAAAATTATTTAAGAAACCGTAATTTGTCAAGCGGTAGCTTTATCGACGCCGATCAAAAACTTATTATACTATAGTTTTATATAAATGTCAATACCTTTACATAAAAAATTATCGTAAATCTGTATTGTTATTGCTCCGATATAAAATCCTGGGCGCGCCGTATAAATTCTTCACGGCTGAAAAGAATATTGACGGCTGAAAGAAAGGCGTTGGCGGAGATTACTGAGGGAAGCCCGAGCGAAAGGGACAGCATTGATCGTAGCTGTGAGCTGTTGCTGCCTCCGGATAACCCGAGCGAGTAAAGATCGGATTTTGTTATTCCGCCCCTGCGGTAAGATATTTGATCGCGCGAAAATGGGAGGAAAAGCGCGCGAAGCGTTTGCGTGTCTATTCCTTCAACTCCGAGCGTGCCGGCTTTTGATGGATGCGCCTTTCGTTTTTCCTTTCCGTAAATCTCAGGGATATATAGGTTTATCTGTCGCTTTTTGGGTATAAGCGAGGCAATGCGGGAACGAATCATTGTCCCGCCTCCGTCGCTGTCTGTCAGTATAATCAGCGGAGTTTTTTCGGCAAGAGCGCGGAAAAGAGCGGCTTTTTCGCTGTTTTTGAAAATTCCGAAGCCGTCTGTTGTAAAAATGTCGGCGTCAATAACCGATTCAAGCCTGATCTTATCATATTTTCCCTCTACAATCACCGGGTAGGTGAGCTTTAATTTATCCGGTTTCAAGAAATATACTCCTTTTGCTTAGTTATGATAGTCTTCAGAAAAACTATCGTTTGCGGTATCGTTCGATCACAGCAGATCCGGGCGGTTTTTTTTAGTAAGCTCAAGCGCCTGGCGCTTACGCCATTGTAAGATTTTTTTATGATCTCCGGAAAGCAGTACCTCCGGTACGGGGTGTCCCTCAAAATCTATCGGGCGGGTGTACTGTGGGTATTCCAGAAGCCCGTTCATAAAGCTTTCGGTTTCGTAGCATTCGCTGTCAGACAGAACGCCCGGGATCAGCCTCGCGACGCAATCGGTAAGAATACACGCCGGAAGCTCGCCGCCGGTCAGTACATAGTCTCCGACGGATATCTCGTCGTCGCAGAACAGCTCTACCGCGCGTCGGTCAACGCCCTCATAATGACCGCATAGGATTATAAGGCGCTCGTACCCGGAAAGCTCGCGCGCGATATTCTGGGTCAGCGTGCGGCCCTGAGGAGACATATATATGGTTTTGGTCTTAAGAGTAGCTCCCATTTTGTATACGGCGCGGTGACAGGAGGCAATGGGCGGGACGGACATAAGCATTCCCATACCGCCGCCGCATGGGGTGTCGTCAACACGATGATGCTTATCCTGCGAGTATCCGCGTATATCGTGAGCGAATATATCCAGTATTCCGTTTTTTCTGGCGCGTCCTATTATGCTCGCTCCGAGGAACGATTCTATCATCCCAGGGAACAGGGTCAATATATCAAATCTCATTTTAGAGGCCTTTCGGATTTTATAATTTTTTAGACTGTGTCGTCGTCAAGAAGTCCGGGAACCGGGGTTACAAGCATCGCCTGATCGGGAATTATCTCCTTTATAAAAGCGTCCACTGCCGGAAGAAGCTTTGTACCGCTTACGGTTTTTATTTCGTACAGAAGCTGGGGACTGCTTGTGTTTACGTTTTCGATTTTCCCGTATACCTTTCCGTTTGCGGCGTCTATAACTTCAAGACCGATCAGATCGGCGAGAAAAAAGCTGCCTTCCCTAAGCTTAAAATCATCCCGGCTCGCGTAGACCATACGGTTTTTCAGCTGCGAGGCTTTTTCTATATCATTTATACCGTCAAGCGTAAGGATAACGGTGTCCTTATATACAGACGCGTCGATTATATCAAGCCGTGTGTAAACGCCGAGCCGCTCGGTGTAGACGGAGGGGAGTGAGGCAAGGTCTTCTGGCGTATCACAGTATGATGTTACCTTGACAGCCCCTTTTATACCATGCGTGTTTGTTACTTTTCCGCATACAAGAAATTTTTCCATATTTATAACCATTCCTTTCTTACGCCAAATGAACGTTTTGCCTTTGGCAAATCGGCGCCGTGCTTTTGGCGCCGGAGTCACAAGAACGCCGACGTGAGGGTACGCTTTGATAATCTATTGTCAAACCACTCCATTCGGTAAAAAATTTCAAAAAAGTGTAACCTTTGGAGCAGTTAATGGATTAATATATATATTACTACGTTTGACGGACAATTCTGTTATTAACATCAATCATAACATAAATTTGCCGTTTTGTCCATACCTTGATTCAAAATAAAGAAAATTATTTAAAAGGAAAGGTGAAAAGAAATGTCAGAATACGTTATTTTAACCGACTCGGCGACCGATCTTCCCGAAAAGCTGGTAAAGGAGCTTGAGATTCAAGTTGTGCCGATAGCTTACAATCTCGAAGGAAAGGAATATAAAAACCTTTCGGACCATTCGGAATATCCGGTGAAGGATTTTTATCAGACAATATCCGGTGGAGCGAAGGTATCGACCTCGGCGCTTAATCCGTCGGAGATCAGGGAATTTATAGAGCCTTTTTTAAAAGACGGCAAGGATGTGATTTATCTTGCCTTTTCGTCCGGACTTTCGTGTATTTACCAAAACGCCTGTACGGTGGTGCGGGAGCTCTCTGAGGATTATCCGGACAGAAAGGCGGCGGTGATCGACAGTCGGTGCGCGTCGCTCGGCTTCGGTCTTTATGTTTATCTGTGCGTACAGAAGAAAAAGGCGGGAATGAAATATGATGACCTCCTTACATACGCTGAGGAGCTGAAGCAGCGTATCTGCCATGAGTTTACCGTGGACGATCTCGGACAGCTCAAAAGAGGAGGACGTATATCACCCGCGACGGCGTTTTTCGGCTCTATGCTTCAGATAAAGCCGGTGCTTTATGTTTCACCGGAGGGAAAGCTGGTACCGTACGCCAAGGTCAGAGGACGCAACGCTTCGGTAAAAATGCTTGCGGATAAGATCATAGCGGAAGCGGATAAGGAAAACGAGACTCCTATCTTTATCGGTCACGGAGACTGCATAGATGACGCCGAGGCTCTTAAAGATATGATAAAGAAAGTATTACCGGAAAAGACTTTTATGATAGATTATATCGGTCCGGTAATCGGAGCGCACTCAGGATATAAAACGCTGGCGGTGTTTTGCGTAGCTAAGGATCGCGGAGCGGAAAGAGAAAACGGAAAATAATAATTGACAAAACGGATTTTTTATGATATAATGTTTTATAAAATTCAAATTTCACAGTGGATAAAGAGCCTGCTGTGATAAACCGCGCAAAATAATTGAGCTGTTGCCGCCGGAAGAGCGGAGGATTCTCCGCTCTTCCGGACGGATAAAAAGCGCGGAGTGAAAGGATAGCCATGGTCAAGCAGAAAAACAGTACAAAGGTAATAGACGGTAAAATATACCGCGATATGGTAGTGTCGGCGGCAAACGCTCTGGAAAACGAAAAGGAAGAGATAAACAATCTGAATGTTTTTCCTGTTCCGGACGGGGATACCGGCGTAAATATGAGTCTAACTATGAGCCCCGCAAGAGAAGAGCCGGAGAATGCCGGAGGGACCGTCGCGGATGTTTCCAGCGAGATAGCCAAAAATTTTCTTAGAGCTGCCAGAGGTAACTCGGGGGTTATACTTTCCTCGTTTTTCAGGGGAATGGCGAAAGGGCTTTCCGGATGTGTCGAGGCTGACGCGGAAAAGATAGCCGACGCCTTCAAGCAGGGGGTGGACGCGGCGTATAAATCTGTAATGACTCCGACCGAGGGAACCATACTCACGGTAATGAAGGCATGTGCCGACAAAGCCATGGAGAGGATGAGCGAAGAAGCTCCGCAGGATGGCAGGGATGATATCGAGGAGCTGTTCCGGCTAATGCTTGAGGTGGCGGGAGAAACTCTTGCCAAAACTCCGGAAATGCTTCCGGTGCTGAAGCAGGCAAATGTCGTCGACGCCGGCGGAAGCGGATTTGTCGCGGTTCTTGGGGGAATGCTCGCCGCTTTGAGGAAAAAGCCTGTCAAAGCCAAGAATGCCTCTAAAAAATCAAGAAAGCAAGCCGATTTCACGATGTTTGCTACCGAGGATATCACGTACCCCTACTGTACGGAGTGTATTGTCACAAAATCAAAGGAATTTGAGGGCGAGGGAAAGTGCGAGGCTCTCCATAGGTTTATCATGGGAATAGGAGACAGCGTGGTATTTGTAGAGGATACCGATATCGTAAAGCTCCATGTTCATACGGACGACCCCGGTAAGGTTCTGTCTGAAGCGGTAAAATACGGAATGTTCTATACCATTAAGGTGGAGAATATGAAAAATCAGCATTCCGGACTTATCGCTACCCATGACGATAACCTAAAGACCGGAGAAAAAAAGGAGATAGTTTCTGTACCGGCTGAAAAGCCCTACGGATTTGTCAGTGTTTGCTCCGGTAATGGGATAGAAAGCGTATTTTTGGATCTCGGCGCGGATCAGATCGTAGTGGGGGGGCAGACAATGAACCCGAGTACGGATGATATGCTTAGGGCTATAGCCGCAACCCCGGCGGAAACCGTTTTTGTTTTACCTAATAACAGCAATATTTATCTTGTGGCTAAGGCCGCGGCGGAATTAACGGAAGATAAACGTGTAGAGGTACTGAAAACCGTGTCCGTACCTCAGGGAGTTTCCGCTATGTTTGCTTTTTCCGAGAACGCAACGCCGGAGGAAAACAGAGCCGAAATGGAAAAAAAGATCGCGGAGACTAACACGGTGTCCGTGACTTACGCAGCGCATGATTCCACCTTTGACGGTAAAAAGATCAGAACCGGACAGACGCTCGGACTCGTGGAAAATAAAGTAAAATATGTTACCGATTCGAGAGAGGAATGTCTTAAGCTGGTGGCGGAGGCTGTGAAAAAGAACAGTATCATAACCGTTTATTACGGCGAGGATGTTTCCGCCGACGAGGCTGAGAATGCTGTGTCCATGATTTCCGAAATAGTAAATCCGTACGCGGAGATCACATTGGTCAACGGAGAACAGCCCGTTTATGCTTATATAATCTCAGGCGAGGATTGATAATAGGGAGGAGCGCCTATGCCGTGATATAGCCGGCATAGGCGCTGTACGTTTATCATATCCGGTCTCCTGTAGCAGCAAAGCTGTAATTAATGTTTTGGGGCTTTTTCTTTGCATTTTTTCGTATGGGAGCTTAGATAAGGCGTTTATAATGACCAGCTTTATAAATACTTGAAAGGGCAGTATTGATGGAATATCTGTTTTTTGATATCGAATGCGCCAACTGCGACGGCGGAAACGGTAAAATATGCAGTTTTGGGTACGTGCTTGCGGACGGCGATATGAATGTCCTGAAAAAGGGCGATATCATAATTAACCCAAAGGCTCCGTTCAGGCTAAGAGGATGGGGAAATAAATATTATGTAAATCTTTCGTATACCGAGGAGGAGTTCAGGAAAGCTCCGGATTTTTCATTTTATTACGGTAAGATAAAGGAGCTTCTTACGGCTGACGGGAGACTGGTATTCGGATACGCTCCGGAAAACGACGCGGGATTTTTACGCTCGGAATTTGAACGGTACAGGCTGGCTCCGATAGATTTCGAGTTTTACGATGTACAAAGACTTCAGAAGTATGTATTTTCACCTGACGGAGGTAATCTGCGCTCGCTTTCCGGCGCGTGCGAGGATATGGGAATAGATACATCGTTTACCGAACATAAAAGCTGCGACGACGCATATGCGTCAATGCTTGTCCTCGAAAAGCTTTGCGATGTTTCCGGACTTAAACCGGAGGGGCTTATAAAAAAGTATACCCCATGCAGAGGAGAATTGAAAAACGGAACGATAACCGCCGATTATTTCAGGAAAAAGCCGCCGCTCAAGGAAAGCGAGAGGAATATGCTTAAGGGACCGAATCGCGACAAATTCCGTGACATAGTGAGAAAATCAAATAATACAAAAGCGCATGGGATGCTTTACGGCAAAAAAATATGTTTTTCCCGTGAATATGAATACCGACATTTTTCCGAGATGTGCTTTTTGGTAACGGAGCTTGGGAAAATCGGGGGGCGCTACACGGATAAGGTAAAGCGGTGCGATATTTTTGTAAAATCACCGGAGATATGCAAGGGCGGCTGTCAAAGGCTGAAAGAGGCCGAAGCGCTGAGAGAAAGCAGAAAAAACGCTATCCCGTCTATTATGAGCTTCGATACGTTTCTGTCTCTTTTAGATACCGACAGTACAGCCCTTGGTTCGGTGTCAGAAAATTAAGTTAAACGAGCCTGTGTATAACAAAATTAAGGCGGGAGATACGAAACCGCCATAAGCCGTAGCGGCTCCTTATCGAAAGGAAAATAACATGCAGCAATATATACTGAACGATGACAAACTACTTATACGAAAGGCGGAGGATAAGCTGAATATTTGCGAAAAGCGCGCTGTTATGACCTGCACGGGTTTTCTCAATGACCGTGAACAGAGCGTCCTCAGCGAGGCAATAAAGCCATACGGAGATATCCGGACGCTGTTTTACGGTGGATACGACGACGCGGAAAGACGCATACTTGTTTTTCTGCCGGAATATTAC
The DNA here is from genome assembly GCA_944393415.1 of uncultured Clostridia bacterium. GTDB lineage: Bacteria > Bacillota > Clostridia > Oscillospirales > CAG-272 > SIG673. The sequence continues at coordinate 50,076 of CALYAD010000022.1, forward strand.
GAGCTTGAAGACGATATGCCGCTGACAGCGGTAAGAGCATCATATTACAGGGACTACGAGCTTTCCCATAGGGATTTTCTCGGCGCTCTTACCGGCTCAGGAATATCACGCGAGGCGGTAGGGGATATTTTGGTTGATAAGGGTGCGCACACGGCGGATATCATAATCAAAAAGGATATAAAGGATTTTGTTTTAAGTGAGATCAAAAACGCCGGCAGAGCGGCGCTCGATATCACGGAGATACCGCTTTCTTCGCTTCATATCCCGGTCGTTAAGACCGAGGTGTTTACGGATACCGTAGCGTCGCCAAGGCTGGACGCCGTCGCGGCGGCCGGCTTCGGGATTTCGCGGGAAAACGCTTCGTCGCTTGTACGAGGGGGCAAGGTCTTTGTAAACAGAGTTATATGCCAATCTCCGGATAAGCCTGTGCCGGACGGGGCTTTGGTAAATGCTGCGGGGTACGGTAAGTTCAAGGTATATATATCCGGAAACGTCAGCAAAAAGGGCAGAATGTTTTTGAGGATAGAAAAATTCGTATAAAAAATCGGTCTCAATAAAAATCGGGTATGTTACTGTCAGATGCAAACTGTGGACGCCGTGTGCGACGACAAAAAGAAAACCGACCTGATATTGCTATGAGGCCGGTTTTTGTGTTATTATATGATTTTCCCTGATTAAGAAAAGCTGAATATGCAGTATCGCGCCCTGAAAGTCGTCAGAACAGGATGCAAAGGTTATATACCACACAAGCTATTACCCAGGCTATAACGCATTGAAGCAGTGAAACCCCTGCGGCTTTTACACCCGAGCCAAGCTCTCTTTTTATAGCGGCTACCGCGGCGACACATGGCGTGTAGAGTAATGTGAAAAGCAGGAAGCTTACCGCCTGAGGGGTCGTAAGCATTGAGGTAAGAACGGCGGGCAGGGCGTCGACAGAGGTGCCGCTGAGTACCGCGAGCGTGCTTATGACGGTTTCCTTGGCTGTAAAGCCGGTGATCAGAGAGGTAGTCAGCTTCCAGTCGGAGAGACCGAGAGGGGAGAAAACAGGAGAAATAAAACGTCCGAGAGAAGCAAGCATGCTGTCAGATGAATCCTCGACGACAAACAGACGGAAATCGAAGGTCTGTAAAAACCAGATAATTACCGTCGCAAGGAAAATGATCGTGAACGCTCTGGTTACAAAATCCTTTGCCTTGTCGTACATGAGCCGCAGCACGCTTTTCCAGGAAGGGAAACGATAATTGGGAAGCTCCATAACAAACGGTACGGGGTTGCCTTTGAAAGCCGTTATGTTGAAAATCAGGGCGACGAGGATGCCGACCACGATCCCGGTGACATAGAGGGCGATCATAGCGAGAGGCGCGGTGGCAGGAAAAAATGCTTTGCAGAACATTGCGTATACAGGTATTTTGGCTGAGCAGCTCATAAAAGGAGTAAGCATTATCGTCATCTTGCGGTCACGCTCTGAGGAAAGAGTCCGTGTGGCCATTATTGCCGGTACGCTGCAGCCGAACCCTATCAGCATAGGTACAAAGGATCTTCCGGATAATCCTATTTTTCTTAACAGCTTATCCATAACGAACGCTATCCGCGCCATATATCCGGTATCCTCAAGAATAGACAAAAAGAAGAACAGAACGACGATTATAGGCAGAAATCCGAGTACAGTGCCGACTCCGGAGAATATGCCGTCAATGACCAGACTCTTTACGACCGGATTCACGCCGACGGCGGTCAGTCCCGCGTCGGCAAGGTCGGTGAGCTTACCGATGCCAAGTGACAGAAGCTCAGATAACAGTTCTCCGATAACGGAGAAAGAGAGCCAGAAAATCGTGAGCATTATTGCAAGAAACAGAGGAATTGCGAGGTACTTATTCGTTAGGATAGCGTCTATTTTCTGTGAGCGTATACGTTCCTTGCTTTCCCGGCATTTTGTTACAGTTTCATTGCAGACCTTCTCGATAAATTTATACCTCATATCGGCAAGAGCGGCATTTCGGTCAAGTCCGGTCTCTCTCTCCATCTCAACGATAGAATGCTCCATAAGCTCAAGCTCGTTTTGATTAAGGCTGAGCTTTTTTATTATAGGCTCGTCTCCCTCGATTAGCTTTGTCGCCGCAAACCTTGGCGGTATACCGGCTCGTTTGGCGTGATCTTCTATTAGATGCACGGCGGCGTGGATACAGCGGTGCACCGCTCCGTCGTCACAGAAATCTGTAACTTTAGGAGGCGTTTTGTTTACGGATAACCGTACAATTTCTGAAATCAGGTCACCGATGCCTTCGTTTTTTGAAGCGGATATTGCCACGCATTGTACGCCGAGACGGTCTGAAAGCCCTTTTATATCTATCGACCCGCCGTTTCCGCGTACCTCGTCCATCATGTTTAAGGCGATGACCGTAGGGATTTTGAGCTCAAGCAGCTGAAGGGTAAGATAGAGGTTTCTTTCTATGTTGGTTGCGTCTATTATGTTTATGATTCCGTCCGGGTGCTGATCAAGTATAAAGTCACGTGTTACGATTTCTTCGTTGGTATATGGTCGAATGGAATAAATGCCCGGTAGATCCACGACTGTTATATCCTTGGCTGAACGTATGGTTCCAAGTTTCTGATCGACAGTGACTCCGGGGAAATTACCGACATGCTGATTGGAGCCGGTCAATTGATTGAACAGAGTTGTCTTGCCGCAGTTCTGATTACCTACAAGCGCGAATGTGGCTTTCATCTGTTATCTGCTTCCTTTCCCGTGGCGACGGATATCTGTTTTGCGTCGTCAAGTCTGATGGTCAGCGAGTAACCGCGGATGTATAGCTCTATAGGGTCGCCCATAGGCGCTATCTTCGTTATTCTGACCTCGGTATTCGGTATGATACCCATATCTAAAAGCCGAAGCCTAAGGGCTCCTTCACCGCCTACCGCGGTTATTTTGGCGGTCTTACCGATCTCAAGCTGATCTAAAGTCATATAGACCATTCCTTTCTTACGCCAAATCAGCGTTTTGTGCGGGTTGCCTTTTGCAGATCGGCGCTGTGCAACTAGCGTCTAAATGACAAAAGGCGGGTTTCAAACTATCTTAATATTATACCATAAACTACTGCATTTGTCAATCCCATATGTAGCGGCATTAGCGGCATTTGAAGCGGATAAAAATAAACGGTAACGTCAGTATCTTTTTTTACTGAATACCTTATTCAGCTTCAATAATACCAATAAAAAAGCCGTTCCGAGAAAGGCTATAATCAGCGCGGGGCGGGAAAGCCTGTAGAATAAAGCGATTATGCCGCAAAAAGTCATGACTGCACCGCCCGCGAGCTCGATTATACCGTGACGCAGTGCGAAAGCGGTATGATTTATATACATTCTCTTATTTGAATAATAGCGGCTCATAAGATCAAACCGCCTTTTAATAGCTATCAGATAACCGGCGATAGAAAAACATATGCCCAAAAACAGCAGTACTATAGGAAATATAAAATCTCTCATTTTAATGCCCGTTCCTTTGTCATGTTCAAAAAAGCGATTTTTGATTCACATAAATAAGCACAGCTGTGAAATGTAAAGCTGTTAAATTATCTGTGTTATCGTTATATAAGTATATCTGAAGACTTTAGAATATTACTGTTAAGTATATTGTAGCACGGGGAAAGGTATTTGTCAAGATTTTTATAATTAGCTTGAATCAGGCTGTTATCTATTATTATCATAAATGATTTGATAAAAAGCAATAAATAAGTAGTTATAAAATTGGTTGGAAATTTTTTTACTTGTAAAAAGCTTAAGAGAGATTATCTGATCCGATCGCATATTCCTTTATGAAAAGAAGGGGGAACTTTTTTCAAAAAGCTCCCCCTTAGAGTATTTATCTTTTAAGAGATTCCCCGTTTGTTTTGATGACGTTTTTATACCACTCAAAGGATTTCTTTTTATATCGGTTAAACGTTCCCTTGCCGTCGTCGTTTCGGTCCACGTAAATATAGCCGTATCGTTTTCTCATTTCCGCGGTAGAGGCGCTGATTATATCAATGCATCCCCAGGAGGTGTAGCCCATTACCGGAATACCGTCGTCGATCGCTTTCTCCAACTCGACTAAATGAGAATTCAAATAGTCGATCCTGTAATCGTCGTTTACGGTTTTTTCACCGTTTGGGCCTTCGATCAAAACATCTTCGGCTCCGAGTCCGTTTTCAACTATAAAAAGAGGCAGAGAATACAAGTCGTAAAGCTTTGTAAGCGTATACCGCAGTCCTTTTGGGTCAATCTGCCAGCCCCAATCGCTTGCCTTAAGATAAGGATTGACAAATCCCTTGCTCAGGTTTCCTCCGGTACGCTCAGCCTTATCGTCAGCGCTTTCGCAGATACTGGAGTAATAGCTGAAGGAGATAAAATCAACAGTGTTTTTTAATATTTCTTTATCCTTATCGGTAATATTCACTTTAATATTGTTTTTCTTAAAATAGCGGAGCAGATATCCCGGATATTCTCCTCTTGCATGGATGTGCGCGAACTGATAGGTTTCCCTGTCGCGAAGCATCGTTTTGATCATATCGTCCGGAGAAGGCGTAAGCGGATAAACAGTTACTCCTAATATCATACAGCCTATCATGGCATCCGGAATGATCTCATGGCACATTTTTGTAACGGATGCGCTGGCTACGAGCTGATGATGCATAGCGGTATAAAGCTGTGACTCGGAAAGCTGCTCTTTATCAGTTAATATAGCGCCGCACATGAACGGAGCTTTTAAAATAGCGTTGATTTCATTAAATGTCAGCCAGTATTTTACCTTGTCCTTATAACGCTTAAATACCGTTTCGGCAAATCGTTCAAAAAATGAGATAGTGCGTCGGTCCAGCCAGCCGTTATATTTTTTTGCCAGTTGCAGAGGAGGCTCGTAGTGTGATAAGGTTACCAGAGGCTGGATACCGTATTTAAGACATTCGTCAAATAATGCGTCGTAAAACTCAAGTCCCTTTTCATTTGGGGTGCAGTCGTCTCCGTTCGGGAAAATTCTGCTCCACGCGATCGAGGTCCTGAAGACTTTGAAGCCCATTTCTGCAAACAGAGCGATATCCTCTTTATAACGGTGATAGAAATCTATGCCTTTAAGCTTCAGATTATCCTCAGTAGGAGCTTCTGTTATTTCCCCGCGTATACCGTGTGGCATAACATCCTGTACGGAAAGCCCCTTGCCGTCCTCGTTATACGCGCCCTCACACTGATTCGCGGCGACCGCTCCTCCCCAAAGAAAATCCGTCGGGAATTTGCTTATCATAATTATGACCATACCTTTCTTCTATTGAATAGAGTGTTCCGAAGGAAGCGTGCTTTTCGGAGCAAATGGCGGATTTTTTCAGACATTATTCCTTTAAAGTCAGAAAGGGCTTTTTCTCAAGTGCTTGGTCAGAGTCTCTGTCTATTTCGGTGTAATCTTTATAGTTGGTAATGACGACAGAAGTGGTGGTATCATATCCTTTTTCTTTGATTTTATCGAGCTCGAACTCTATCAAAGGCTGGCCTGTTTTTACCTCGTCTCCGTTTTTTACCATTGATTTAAAATGCTCACCCTTCAGCTTTACGGTGTCGATACCTATATGGATCAGAACCTCCGCGCCGCCGTCGGTAACTAAGCTTATCGCATGGTTAGTATCAAAAACCGTATCCACTTTGGCGTCCGCGGGAGAGACGACAAGCCCTGTATCGGGGATGATAGCGGCGCCGTCGCCAAGTATTTTTTCCGCGAATGTGGGATCGGCGACATCTTCGATCGGGATTATTTTACCTTTTACCGGCGCGCAGAGAGTCTCGCTTTTTACCGTCTCCTGTTTTTCGGCAGCGTCAGCGGTCTGATCTTCCTCTTCTTTGGGATCATCAAAGCCTAAGATCAACGCCGCCACAAAAGAAACTACCAGCGCGATACCGCTGCCTATCACTGCGTTCGTAATATTGGTAAATCCCTCTGTGCCGATGTATCCCGGAAGAGCTAAAAGACCGGGTGAGCCGGAGGTATAGCGTCCTACGCCTGTGATACCAAGATACAGGCCGGATGCCGCGCCGCCGATTATTACGGCGATCAGCGGTCTTTTAAGCTTGAGGTTGACACCGTACAGCGCGGGCTCGGTTATACCGCATACTGCGGTGATCCCGGAGGAATATGCCTCTTGGCGGATTTTTTTGTTTTTTGTCCTGAGAGCAACTGCAAAGGCGGCGCCTCCCTGAGCGATATTTGAGCCAAGCATGCCAGGCCCGACGATAGTGTCAAATCCGGCTGTGGAGATATTGTTTATACCTATAGGGATCAGCCCGTAATGCGTTCCTGTCATAACAAGGAGCGGTGTCACGGCGCCTACGATCAGCGGAACAAGCCAGCTTACATATCTGTTTAAGAAGGCGATTCCGGCGGCGATTCCGTCGCCTATGATTGTTCCTAACGGTCCTATAGCGACAATGGTGATCGCGCCTGTCACCACAAGTGTTATCAAAGGCTTGGTAAAGAACTTTACCGGCTTTGGAGATAATTTATCCGCGATAGGCTCGATATAAGACATAAGCCATACCGCAAGTATTATCGGAATGACCGATGAGGAATAGGTCGCGGGCGTGACGGGAATACCGATAAATTTCAGGGGCTGGCCGGATGTGCCGACATTATTTAAAAGCGTTATAAAGTTAGGGTGAAGCAGAATACCAGCAATGGACATAGCCATAACAGGGCTGCATTTTAATTTACGTGCCGCGGAATATGCTATCAGAAACGGCAGAAAGTAAAATGCCGCGTCTGAAAATATCGAAAGAATACTGTATGTCTGGGAGGCTGTGTCTATCCATCCGAACGTGCTCAGCAAAGCCATAACGGCTTTTAGAATACCCGCTCCGGTGATAGCGGGAATAATAGGTGTGAATATACCCGCAAGAGTATCAAGAAACCTTATAAAAACGTTTCTTTTATCCCCTTTTTCCTTAACCTCGTCCTTAACTTCAAAATTTCCTATAATATTTAGTTCTCGGTAGACGTTGGGTACATCGCTGCCGATGACTACCTGAAACTGTCCGCCTTTATTTACGACGCCCATGACGCCTTTTGTTTCATTAAGATGCTTTTGGTTAACTATACTGTCATCCTTTAAGTTGAACCTTAATCGAGTGGCGCAGTGCGTAAACGATATTACGTTTTCTTTCCCGCCTATATCGTCTAAGATTGATTTTGCCAGCGTTTTATAGTCCATATAAACCGTTCCTTTCTTCTGCATGATTGATATACGCTCGGTCCGTTAGCGGAATATAGCGAAAATGTCAGGTTTATTCATGTGCGACATCGCCGGGGGCATACCAAGAGCAGATTTCCGTATTTTATTTCAGTGTCAGAATGCTTTTTAATTATTATCCTTACTTTTATAATTTTTATTCTGGAAAGCAGCAAATCATAAAAATTTTTATATGATAATAAGTTGACATTTTATTTTCAGCATGTTATAATAACGCTGTATCGGCTTCGGAAACGGAGTACGACGGAAAAGCATAGCCGCGTACGGATTTTTATTAAGGATTACCAAGCGGTATTCAGCGAAGGGAGCGAGAGCATGCAATTCATAGACAGATACTTAACGCCGCTCGGATCGGTAACGATGGCGAGCGACGGCCGGTCACTTACCGGTCTGTGGTTTGACGGACAGAAATATTATGCGGATACCTTGCATGGAGAATATGTTGAAAAAGAAACAGATGTTTTCAGGCAAACAAAAAATTGGCTTGATATCTACTTTTCGGGCAAAGTTCCGGGATTTATACCGCCGCTCGTCCTTAGCGGTTCTCCTTTCCGTATGAGAGTATGGGAGATATTAAAAAGCATAAGCTTCGGTAAAACCGTTACATATGGCGGTATATCAAAAATACTGGAAAAAGAGACCGGCGGCAGGGTCTCCGCGCAGGCGGTCGGAGGAGCGGTCGGGCATAATCCGATATCTATAATCGTGCCGTGTCACAGGGTAATAGGCGCGGACGGCAGTCTTACGGGGTATGCCGGCGGGATTGATAAAAAAACAGAGCTTTTGCGTATCGAGGGCGTGGATATATCAAAGCTTAAAAATCCCCAAAAAGGTACTGCGTTATAAAACGGAAATAAATGAAACCAATGATAAGAAGGGAAGTAATATGAGCGAACATCTCGATATAATAAAAAAAGAATTTACAAAGCAATCAAAAATGTTTGATACATATCAGAGCGCTCATTCAAAGGAGCGCTTTAATCGAGTCGCCATAGAAAAATTGCATCTGACCGGATACGAAAGCGTTTTGGAGGTGGCGGCGGGAACCTGCTCGCTTGGCAGAATGATAGCTCCTGACGTAAAGAATATAACGGAGCTTGACGCTACCGAGGCAATGCTTGAGGCGGGAAAAGCGGAAAACGAAAAGGCGGGAATAACTAACGCCGGTTACGTAATAGGCGAGGCTGAAGCGATGCCGTTTTCAGACGGCAGTTTCGATATTGTTGTATCCAGGTTGGCGTTTCACCATTTTGAAGATGTGGAGAAGGCGTTTTCTGAGATGACCCGGGTATTAAGACCGGGTGGTCGGCTTTTGGTAGCCGATATGCTTGCGAGGGAAGGATCAGACAGAGAAAAGGCTGAGCATTACGAGAGACTTCGCGATCCTTCACATGTTCGTTGTCTTGATTGTGAGGAATTTAAATCTCTTGCTGAAAAATACGATATAGCTGTCGAATGGGAAAGCATTACTGCTATCGAAATGGAGCTTGACTCTTGGCTTGAGCTTACCGGTGCGTCCGAAGATAAAAGAAAAAATATTATTTCAGATATGAAGCGGGATACGACAGAAAAAAATATAACCGGCTTTTCCCCTTATATTAAGAATGGGAAAATATTCTTTGATCACAGGTGGTATCTGTTGATCGGAAGAAAAAAAGTTTGACTGTAATATTTATGCCGCCAAAAGGCGGATCAGTTCGTATTTTAAATAAGTTAACGCTATCAATGGATATTGTACAAGGAAAGGAAGTAATATACGTATGACGATCAGAAGAGCGGAAGTAAAGGACATACCCGGGATAAACAGGCTGCTGTGTCAGGTACTGAGCATACACCATATAGGCAGACCGGATCTGTTTAAGGGTAATACGAAAAAATATACCGAACCCGAGCTTGAGGAGATAATAAAGGATGACCAAAGACCGGTATTTGTGGCGGCAGACGATAACGGGGAAGTAAAAGGATACGCGTTTTGTATATTTAAGCAGTTCCTTAACGACAATATATTGACCGATATAAAAACTTTATATATAGATGATTTATGTGTAGACGAAAAGCTCAGAGGCAAGCATATAGGTAAAAAGCTGTACGAATATGCGGTGGATTTCGCGAGAGCCTCAGGGTGCTACAATCTTACTCTGAATGTCTGGGCATGTAATACCGAGGCGATTGAATTTTACCAAAAGTGCGGTCTTGTTCCTCAGAAAATCGGAATGGAAAAGATACTTTAAATGCTGCGGAAAGGCTGAAGCTTTCCAAAATTTTTCTTGAAAAATAACGGGTTAAAGCAGGCGAGAAGTTATTAAAGCTTCTTGGGAAAATTGCGCAATAACCGGCAGTCTGATAAATAATAACGATTGGTGAATTTTATGCTTAAACGTTTTATCTCATATTATAAGCCTCATAAGCTTTTGTTTACAATGGACATGCTCGCGTCTCTTATAGTTTCACTTGTGGGTATAGTATATCCTATAGTGACGCGTAAGATGCTCAACGAGCTTATTCCGAACAGAAACTACAGAATGATAATTATTTTCGGTATTTTACTGCTTGGGCTTTATTTTGTCCGTTTTTTACTTAACTATTTCATACAGTATTACGGACATGTAATGGGAGTAAGGATGCAGGCACAGATGAGAAGCGACATGTTCCGTCATCTTGAAAAGCTGCCGTACGGATATTATGACGATCATGAGACCGGCAAGATAATGTCGAGAATGACAAATGATTTAATGGATATAAGCGAGCTTGCGCATCACGGCCCGGAAAATATAATCATATCGGTCATATCGGTGGCGACGTCGTTTGTTTATCTGTTTTTTATCAACAAGGCTTTAACTCTGATAATATTTGTATGTGTTCCGTTTCTTATAATTATTTCGGTGTTGCTCAGAAACAAAATGCGCTCGGCATTTAAAAAAAGCAGGGAGGCGGTTGCTGAAATAAACGCTTCGCTTGAGAGCAGTATTTCCGGCATACGAGTTACAAAGGCTTTTACCAACGCCGAAAAGGAGGAGGAAAAATTCGAGCGCGGAAACGGAGCGTTTGTGGAATCGAGACGGAAAGCATATAAGGCTATGGGACAGTTTCACTCTTCCACTTCCTTTATAACCGATATATTCAACGTTGTGGTGCTTGTAGCGGGAGGGCTGTTTCTTTATAACGGAAGTATAGAGTTCGGGGATTACTCGGCTTTTATTCTGTCTGTCGGTCTTTTTACAACTCCCGTAATGACGCTCATTAATTTCATGGAGCAGTATCAGATGGGCGTTACCGGCTTTGAAAGGTTTATAGAAATAATGGACGCTGAGCCGGAAGCGGACGAACCCGGCGCAGTCGATATGGGAAAAGCGGAGGGAAAGATTGAGTTTTGCGACGTATCCTATTCCTACGACGGCGAAAACGAGGTTCTTGACGATGTAAGCTTCACTGTTGAAAAGGGAAAGACCTTCGCGCTCGTCGGTCCGTCAGGAGGCGGGAAAACCACAATATGCCATTTAATACCGAACTTCTATAAAATAACGACCGGCAGTATTCTGATAGACGGTAAAGACATACGCACAATAACGGCGTCCTCTTTGAGAAAAAATATTGGAATAGTTCAGCAGGATATTTACCTGTTTAACGCGAGTATTAAAGACAATATCCTTTACGGAAGGCTCGACGCGACTGACGAGGAGGTCAGGGAAGCGGCCGTAAGAGCAAATATACACGATTATATAATGTCGCTTGATAAAGGGTATGACACTGTTGTCGGAGAGAGGGGAGTCAGACTTTCCGGAGGTCAGAAGCAAAGACTTTCTATCGCGCGTGTATTTCTTAAAAATCCGCCGATACTAATACTTGACGAGGCGACAAGCGCTCTCGATAACGCCACGGAAATTTATATCCAGCAGGCGCTTGGCGAGCTATGCAAGGGCAGAACCACGATCGTGGTCGCCCACAGGCTGTCAACCATAAAAAACGCCGACGAGATAGCGGTGGTGGAAAACGGACGGATAGTGGAACGCGGCACCCATGAGGAACTGTTAAGAGCGGGAGGCAGCTATTCAAAGCTTTATGAGCTTCAGTTCAGAGCGGAGGAGCCATGTCATTGATATCGGAAAAGGAGCGGCTGTGATATGGAAAACGAAAATGATAAGCCGAGAGAAAACGGCGCGGGACCGGACGACGCGAAAGCACCGAGTGAAAAAGGAAAAAACAAGCTGTTATGGGCAATTCTTTTTGTTGTAATAGCGGGACTTAGCATATGGATGGTGACGTTACAGAGCCGCAGCTTTTCGGCAAGCGGTTTTTTGGGATATATAAAGTCTTCTTTTAATTGGTGGCTTGTCGCATCCGCCGTTTCAATGCTCGGTTTCATAATATTTGAGGGGCTGGCGGTAATGACCATCTGCCGGGCGCTGGGGTATAAAAAAAGCTTCGGAAACGGATATATATATTCCGCATCAAACATATACTTTTCCGCCATTACCCCATCCGCCACCGGCGGACAGCCGGCAAGCGCGTTTTTTATGCTCAAAGACGGCATTCCCGGATCCGTCGTTACGGTCGCATTGCTTTTGAATCTTATAATGTATACCTTCGCGATTCTGATAATGGGGGTCGCGGCTTTTCTGATGAAGCCGTCGGTGTTTTTTCACTTTACCGCGCTTTCTAAGATTCTCATAGTTCTCGGATTCCTCGTACAGCTTCTGCTGGCGCTGTTTTTCATACTTGTACTGAAAAGAAAAAAACTCCTTTACGGTATCTGTGACGCCGCCGTACGTATCCTCGGCAGGATTCGTATAATAAAAAACGTGCCGAAAACGGAGGAGAAGCTTGCAAGGTCTATAGACGCCTACAACGGATATGTCTGTGCGCTAAAAGGGAAACGGGATACTATTGTAAAAGCGCTGCTCCTGAACGTATTGCAAAGATTTATGCTTGTCGCTGTCACTGTGTTCGCGTTTATGGCAAGCGGCGGAAGCGGTGCCGACGCGAAAGCGATATGGGTTACGCAAAGCATGGTCATACTTGGCTCCAACAGCGTTCCGGTGCCGGGGGCGATGGGAGTAGCGGATTATTTGCTGCTTGACGGCTTCAATAACATGATGAGCGAGAGCTCGGCTGTCAATCTGGAGCTTTTAAGCCGTTCGGTTTCGTTTTATTTCTGCGTATTGCTTTGCGGTATTTCCGTTCTTGTCCGTATAGTGATTGATAAAATGAAGAAAAGAAAAGTCCGCCGGCTCTGAGCTCGGCGGTCGGTAAATGACGGTTATTTCAATTAAGTTATTAAAATAATGTGCCCGAAGACTGAGCGCAGAGCATCGGCCTTCGGGCTTTTGTGTTCATATTTTATGTATCAAAGCAAGGGAATACCGTTCTCCTCACACACCTTTACTGTTTCGGAATCCCAGACGCTGGACTGTACCTCTCCTATGTGAGCGCAGCCCATGAGGAGCATGCAGAGCCGGGACTGACCGATACCGCCGCCGATCGTCAGCGGAAGCTTATCTTCAAGCAGCATTTTATGGAAGGGAAGGGAGCGGCGTTCATTACAGCCGGAAAGCTCAAGCTGTCTGTCAAGCGCTTCTGCGTCGACACGAATACCCATTGAGGAAATCTCAAGGGAGCGTCCGAGCAGCTCATTACGAAAGATAATGTCTCCGTTGAGCGACCAGTCGTCGTAGTCCGGCGCGCGACCTCCGTGAGGTATCCCGGAACGGAGCTTTCCGCCTATCTGCATTATAAAGGCGGTTTCGTGAGCTTTGCTGTACTCATTTTCTCTTTGTTCCGGAGAAAGAGACGGGTACATATCCTCAAGCTCCTGAGAGGTTATAAACGAGACATCGCGTGACAGCTCCGTATTGAGCTGAGGGTATCTTATCCGAAGCTTATCGTTAATATTACATATGATATCAACTATGATACGTACTGTATGCTTCAGATAGTCGAGAGTGCGGTCCTCGCGTGTGATCACCTTCTCCCAGTCCCATTGGTCGACATATACGGAATGGAGATTGTCAAGTTCCTCGTCACGTCTTATGGCGTTCATATCGGTGTACAGTCCTTCGTGTACCGCAAAATCGTATTTTTTCAGCGCAAGACGCTTCCATTTTGCCAATGAATGAACTACCTGAGCTTCCGCGCCTATAGCGGGAATATCAAAGGTGACAGGACGCTCATAGCCGTTCAGATCGTCGTTAAGACCCGAGGATCTGGTTACAAAAAGAGGGGCGGATACGCGTTTAAGTCCGAGTCTTGCGGAAAACTCAAGCTGAAAGCTCTGCTTTATAAAGGATATAACGGCTTGCGTATCATAGCTGTTTAGCTTCGGTCGGTATCCGGCGGGAACGGTGATTTTATTCATGTTTGTCCTTTCGTGCCGCGAATTTGCGGTTAAAATATGATTGATTATCTTTATCGGTATGTCCGTATCCTGTAGGCGATGACTTAGAGCGAAAGGAAGAGAGTCGTTTCACCGCGTATTGACCGTACGGAGTAATTTTAATGAAATATATTATATCACTTTATTGCCATTTTGTCAATAATAAAATCTATGGTTTACACGGCAGCTTTTTTTAAAAAGTAAATGCTTTTGCCGTGGTATGGTTTACGATTACGGGCTTGAGCCATTTGGGTATATTTATGTTAACTGTTTATTTGCTTGTACGGATAAGTTTTAATATATGCATGGAAAATTAAAAACAAACGCTTTCTATGAGTAAAAAAATAAATGGAATGCGGGCGCTTATTTATGGAAAACGACTATTTTTTTAATTTTTATTAAAACACTTGATTTTTATCACGGCATTTGTTATAATTAGATAACAGGTATTGTAGCGCCCGATGTGAGTATCGCGCGCCTGAAAGGCTCCGGCGCAGTCAGCCCACATGCCTCGGAGCATGGCCGTCTCTGCTTTGGGTAACCCGCAAAAACTTTGCATAGGCGGAAAGGTATGGGTATTAGCGTGAAAGATTAATTTGATCGTATCAGAATACAGACGCTTTCACGCTTGAATTTTCTGACGAAAATTTTTCAAATTTTATATAAGCCGCCTCTGGCGGCATGGAGGATTAACATGAAACGCGAAATCAGAATAACCAATGTACTTGGAATAAACGCAAGCAACGCTCCGCGTTTGGTTCAGCTTGCAAACAATTTCAAAAGCTCTGTGTGGATAGAGACCGAGGACCGCAGAGTAAACGCAAAAAGTCTGCTTGGAGTTATTTCACTTGGTGTTAAAAAAGATATGAGGATTACGATTATCGCAGAGGGAGCAGATGAAAACGAAGCCGTGGAAGGACTTGTGGGCGCTATTGAAAACGGGTTTTCAGATTAATATAAGCGGATAACCGCGGAACATTTTATAATAAAGCAGACTCGTTATCCTTTGGGCTGAGTCTGCTTTATTATTTCAGAAGCCGCTTCATTTTTACCCAAAAGCTTTTCTTAAAGGAATATATAACTTGGATTTGAGTAAGCATAAAACGACTTCATCGTTTCCGACTTCTCCGGACTTCAGCGAAGCGCAAAAGACGTGCGCCGCTCTGAGCTTACACAAATCCGGAGGAGTAGATGCTTTACCACGCCTGATGGACAGACACCTTTTCCGCTCGAATTGTCAAGTCAAGTGCAAAGATTTTTTGAAAAAAACTTCTTCAGGAGACCTCCAGCCCAGAGATTTACGTGGGCGCCTGTTCAAAAGAGAAGCGATGGCATCCACATCCGATTGAGTAA